>CAZXDS010000018.1:0-29413 GCA_964639525.1 uncultured Melioribacteraceae bacterium
TTAAATGCAAAGAATTGTCAGGTATCATTGACATATCTTCAGCCGAACCAAATATTGTTGTGTTCAATAAATCTTCCGGGAAAAAGTAAGTCTCTTTCTTAACGTGTTGATTGTTTGACAATTCCGTGTATAATCTTGAATTATAAAACTTGGAAGAATCATGATTTATTCTTCCATTAGTCCCGAATGAACTTGATTCCGTTCCTTTCTTTTTTTGATATGTAGTCTTCATTTTTTTACAACTTAGTCATTAATTAATGTTAAGAATATTTCTGCCTTTGATATATCATCCGCTTCTTTTGAGGCTAATGATATGATTTTGCCTAATCTCTTTTTAGGTAGCATTGAAGAAAAGAAATTCATATCGGAGTCAACTACTTCATTGATGTAATTAGTCAAGGCTTGATATTCCCTAAATGTTTGAAAACCTTTTCCCTTTGTATTTTCAATAAAGTCCGCTGTTGGTTTTGGATATACAGAAATGAAACTTTGAATTATTCCAGCACTCTTTAAAAAATCTACTTTCTTAGTGTAGTTTTTAGTTATGGGGCTATTGCCCAAAATAATAATTGGGATTTTTGTTGATTCTGTTCCGGAAACTCTAATGTTAATAGATTTTCCGATTGCTTTTAGCATTGAGTCAGAACGTAAAATTGAAGGATTACCCTTGTGACTCTTGTAATCACCAATAAAGTTTACTTTTCCGTTTTCAAATTTATAATACTCATTTTTATTTCAAAAAGTAATTTGATATTTTCTGCTTTTTGTCGGGTTTCATTTGTAGTGCAGAAAGCCAAATCTGCACTACTTTGATTTGATAGCCCAAGTTCTGGGCAAACAACACTATTTACAGCAAATAATCCTAATTTTTCCGCAATTGGGTTTAAAAAATCTTTGCTCCATTTTTCAGTGTACTGTCCAATTAGAGAATTTCGACTTTGTAATGCTTTTCCGTGAGCATTCCTACCTTTTGGAATATAAGCGAAATACTCACCATCCAGGTTATAAAAAAGTTTTTCCGGCGAAGCAAAGTGTTTCATTGATTCTAAGAAAAAATTTTGTTCAATATTTTTATCCCAAAATATCATATAGTAATCCTAATTTAATGAATTACGGATTTATTATCATATTAATTATTCTTTTGTCGTGATTTGTAAAGAGAGTAATATGGATGTTAAACAAGGAATTTATTCGAACAAAAAAACATCTTGCGAAGAACATTATTTAAAAATGCTCTCCGCAAAATAAAATGACTTATTTAATTTCAAACAAAGAATCTTTAACGCCTTTGTTTACTTCAACGGAAGATACAGTCATGGAAATGTTCTGTGGTCCCATTTGTTGTGAAACTTTGAAAGGGTATTTTATCCCGTCAACAGCTTTATAATCGCTAAATTCAGTTGTTTGAGAAAAACTTCCTTGAGGAGTTTTTATACTTGAGACCTGTTTAACTCTTAACCCGTCATCAACATTATAATATTCTGTCATTTTTTTTCCTGAAGGATAAGTTAATGCAACCTTATAAGTTTCCTTGCCATCAATTTTTTCCATACCGGTTAGTGTTTTCTTAACATCATCATTTTTATAAGCTAATACAGAAAACAACATAGCGGAAATTTTCATATCTTCAACTTGTTCCGGCTTCATCGGTTTTGATTGTCCCATTGAAGAAGCCATTCCTTTTTCGCCATCAAAGACTTGTGTTTGCTGCATTACGCCAGCGTCCATAAAAAAGTGAAATTTATTCGGCGCTTTTTGTACTGTTGTTATGGTAAAATCATAACCTTGAATATTTCCTTTCATTACGACTTTTCTGTCTTTTACGGCAAGCAATTTTTTCTCTCCGCCGATTGCATTTATATAATTATCAATAACAGACATAGCAGTAACGCCTGCAGGAATTTCTTTCGCCGAAGGATCATATTTTTTAGCATTCACATCGTAATAATTTATTGCGCCGCTTATGCTGAATGGTTTCAGTTTTTTGGCAACATCTTCGCCGTTTCCCACAACTATTACGTAAGCGTTATTTGGTTTAACATACCTTTTGGCAAATTTTTGTACATCTTTCACACTAACGGTGCTAAGATTTTTCAAATAATTTTGATAATAATCTTTTGGGAAATTGTACATCTCAATATTAAGAGCATATTGAGCAAGAGTTTGCGGTCTTTCAAGCGAACGCCCAAACTGCCCTGTTAAAAAGTTTTTGGCAGCAGTTAATTCGGTATCAGTAACCGGCGATTTTCTAATCCTTTTCATTTCATAAATAAATTGAGTTATTGCACTGTCAGTAACAGCATTACGAGCTTCGCACGAAGCATCAAAACTACCGATAATTTCATCGGCACTTATACGCGAATAAGCTCCGTAAGTATATCCCTTGTCTTCACGTAAGTTTTGAAACAATCTTCCCGTAGCACCGCCGCCAAGAATTTTATTTACAACTTTTCCTGTAATAGCATCTTGAGTTCCTAAAACGAGTTTAATTGGGTAAGCAATATTGATTACAGATTGAACCGAACTTTCACGATTAACAAGTGCAACTTTACGAACTAATGGTTTTCTAGGAATTTTATATTTATGAGCAGGAACATCTTTCTTTTGCCAATCGCCAAAGTATTTTTCGGCAAAGTCTTGTGCATCATCTTTATTAATATCACCAACTATTGCAAGGTAAGCTATATTAGGATGGAAATAGGTATTGTAAAAGTTTTGGCACTTTTCCAAAGTAATACTTTTTACAGATTTTTCCGTTGTAATTTCACCGTAAGGATGTTTTTTGCCGTAAACTAAAGCATCCATAACATTCTTAGCAATGGCATTTGGGTTATCAGCCGCAGCTTTTAATGATGATTCGGTTTGTTTTTTCAGTCTGTCCAATTCCTTTTGTTTAAAAACAGGATTTAACAAAACGTCAGACATAATATCAAGCAATTCATCCGTATGCTTTGTTAATGAGGATGCATAAATTCCCTGAGAGGAAGGAATTAAAGTCGCACCGATAAAATCAACTTGTTCATTAATTTGCTCTTTTGTTCTATTCTTAGTTGCCGTTCCGAGCAATTGTCCTGCTAAGTCAACATAACCCGTGTTTTTACCTTCAAGAATCGGATCATATTTTAGTCTTAAAGAAAAGCTGACTACCGGCAATTTGTGATTTTCAACAACGATAACAGTAAGTCCATTATCTAACTGAAATTTGTCATAATGTCCCAATTCGATTGTTGGTGCAGGTCCCGGCTGCGGACGAACACTTCTATCCAGCTGACCGAAAACCGGAAAGCTGAACATCAATATCAAGACGGCAGATAATATTTTGTTCTTCATAATTTGTTCTCCAAAAAATGTTTATTTATTAAATAAATTTTATTTTTTTGCTGATTTCGGCAAATAATATAATACCACTCTGTTTTGTTTTGTTAAATATTTCTTTGCAACATGCTGAATATCTTCCTTTGTTACCGTCATATATTTTTCCAATTCGGTATTTATTAAATTTGTATTTCCAAAAAAGACATAATAACTGGAGAGACTTCCGGCAATACCTGCATCGGTCGAGTTACTTTTTACGAAACTGCTTTCCTGTTGATTTTGTAATTTCTCAAATTCCTTGTCGGAAATTTCATTATTAATAACTTTGTCAATTTGAACATCCATTGCTTTTTCAAGTTCATCACCTGTCTTGCCTGCATTGGCAATTGCAAAAGTTAAGAATAAACCCGGATCTTCAAGTGACATTGGAAAAGCACCGGCTTGTAAAGCAACTTGCTGCTGATCAACAAGATTTTTATACATTCTTGAACTTTTCCCACCGGACAGAAGTGTGGTAAGCATATCCAACGCGTATGCATCTTTACTGTTTTGTTTTGGAATGTGATAAGCGAACAAGACCAAAGGTAACTGAATGTTGTCATAAACAGTATCTCTTACTTCGGCTGTCTGTGGTGGTTCAATAACTGAAGGTCTGTAAATTTTTTGAGTTCCGCGTGGAATTGTTCCATAATATTTTTCAACCCATTTCTTGGTTTGGTCAATATTAATATCACCGACAATTGTTAAAACAGCGTTATTCGGCACATAAAATTCACTATGAAAATCTCTAAACTCTTTTAAGGTTGCTTGGTCAATGTATTGAGCCGAACCAATTGGTGTCCAGCGATATGGATGAACTTTGTAAGCGTGGTTAAAAGTTTCCTGCAATACAGTTCCGTATGGTTGATTATCCAAACGTTGTTTTTTTTCTTCTTTAACAACTTTACGTTGAGTTTCAACGCCCACACTATCAATTTTTAAATGAAACATTCTTTCGGATTCGAGCCACAATCCAAGTTCCAGTTGATTTGACGGAAGCAAATCATAATAATAAGTTCTGTCTTGAGTAGTGTTTGCATTTAATTCACCGCCATTGTTTTGAACAATTTTCATATACTCACCGCGTGCAATATTGGGCGAGCCTTCAAACATTAAATGTTCAAAAAAATGAGCAAAACCTGTCCGGTCTGATTGTTCATTTTTAGACCCTACGTGATATAATACCGAAACCGCAACTATGGGAGTCGAAGTATCTTGATGCAGAATTACGTGCAGACCGTTATCAAGATTATATTCCGTAAAATCAATTTTTTTACTCTGTGCAGAAATAACTGAAAATACTGCAAAAAGCAAAAGCAAGAATAGATACTTTACTTTCATTTTACACCTTTGAATTAATTGTTAGAAAATAGAATTTTTACTGAGAATAATATTGAAATTTAATGATTTTTATTTTGTAATTACTATTAAATTATGACGTATCAAAAATAATTATGTTTTTTAATTTTTATCTTAAAATTGACAAAACAAATAATAAATATTCAATATTCAATAGTAGTTCAATAATTGTTTCTTGTTAAAACTTTAAAAAAAATTATATTATCCGATAATAGTTTTATTAATATAAAAAGTTATGAAAAATAATTTTGAATATTTCAAAATTTGATAACACCTAAACATTAAACAGCGGCATATTAATCTAACACATTAAATTAAACCAACTATTTTTCAGTTATGAAGAAAATCATAATAGGAATCCTTTTTCTACTTTCATATAGTCTATGTTTTGGACAACAATATGATTTTGTTCGTTTCCAAGAGTCAGACGGATTACCACTTTCGCAAATATATTGTATCTATCAGCATTCCAATGGTGCTTTAGCGTTGGGTATAGTTGGCGGGGGTTTAAGTTTGTACAATGGGACTAAATTTCACAACTTTACACAAAATGAAGGACTAGGTAGTACCACTGTAAATAGAATTGGAGAGGATTCCAAAGGAAATTTATGGTTAGCCACGGATGATGGTTTAAGCAAATTTGACGGGAAAATATTTAGAAACTTTTATGAAAAAGATAGAAAAGTTTCAGTTTGGGAATTGGCAATTGATAAGAATGACCATGTTTTCCTTGGTACTAATGACGGAGTTGTAAAATATGATGGTAAAGATTTTATAAATATTCCAATCCCATTGGGAAAAAATAATCCTAATATTTTGTTTCTACAAATTGAAAAATCCGGCAATTTAATTTTCGGCTCAAGTGACCATATTTGGGAAATGGTAGATGGTAAGGTTACCATACTAGAACAATTTTCAGGAAAATACATTGAAGGAATATTTAAGACTAACCAAAAGAATATACTTATTGCTGCAAATGATACTTTGTTTTCTTATAGTGCCGGAATTATTTCAATAAGACCCTTTGAAAAAAACATTAAAATAAAAAATATAACTTATGTTTACGAAGATTCTAAGGAAAATCTATGGATAGGAACAATCGGGAGTGGAGTTTACAGAATTAGCAAAACCGAAATATCTCATTACAATAAAAAAAATGGTTTTACCAATTCACCTGTTTCGTCAATTATTGAAGATAGTAATTTTAAGATGTGGTTTGGAACAGATAATGGTTTATACTTTTTGAACCGGACTGTTTTACAGTTTTTCCCAAATAATTCTACAATTTCGGATTTATGGTCGGTATATGTTTCACCGCAAAACGATGTTTATGTTGGAACTTCCGAAAAGGGAATGTTTAAGTTTGAAAATAATCTGTTTAAAGAATATCATGCTAATAAAAAAACAAATTCAATCTATTACCAAACATTACAAGATAAAAATAAAGATTGGTGGATAGCCACAAATAACGGATTAATATACAAATCAAAAACAAATTCGGACATCCAAAGAAAATTAAAAATCTTTGATAAAGAAAATGTTTTAGCTTTATATCAAGATTATAAAAATAATATCTGGATTGGCACCGGCTATGGCGGTTTGTTTTGTTTTGATGGTATAAACGTTAAGGAACAAAAAATTGACAGCATATTTACAACAATTGAAGCTTTTATTGAAGATAAACAAAATAATCTTTGGATTGGAACAAATGTAGGTATGTACAAATATGATGGGAAAAAGTTTACTTATCCAACGGAATTAAATGTAATTAAAAGGTTTGAAATTGATCATTTAATTTTTGACCGGTATCGAAACATTATTTGGGCGGCAGCGTTTGGAGAGGGACTTATTAAATACAATCTTCCATCCGATACTGCAAATGGGACAGTTCAAATTTATGGAACTAAAGAAGGTTTGAATGACAATTCAGTTCTATCACTGGTTGAAGATTTTGACGGAAATATTTGGACAGGTACGAACGAAGGACTTAATAAGATAATTTTGAATGAAACGGATTCTGTGATTTCAATTATTCCATTTTACAAGAATGACGGGTTACTGGGAGAAGAATGCGTTCAGGGGTCAGCGGAGATTGATTCTACGGGTAAACTTTTAATTATGACGGCAAAAGGTCTGTTGGCTTTTTATCCTAATAAATTAGGTATGTTAAAAAAGAACCCGATTCCTAAAGTTATTAGCATTAAAGCAATATCGCTTGATTCCACAGTAACTTTTTCAAAAGATTATTTGTTTGAAAATTGGGATAACCAAATACCAATTGAAATACCCGGGACCATAAATAATTTTCAAATCAATTATTGCGGATTAGCTTTCCCAAGTTCAAAGGGAACAAATTTTTCTTATAAGCTCAGCGGATTTAATTGGTCAAAGCCAACAAAAGAAACGACAGTACATTTTAATAATTTGGAACCGGGTAATTATAATTTTAGTGTTCGTACACTTACTGCTCAAGATGTACCGAACCAACAAATAGCTGCCATAAATTTTGAAGTGAACGCAGCATTCTATCAAACAAGATGGTTTAAGATTCTAATCTTCATAATCCTCATTTTATTGGGACTATTTCTTAATTATATAAGAACACGTTCGATAAAAAAGAAAAATATTATGCTTCGAGCTAAAATAGAAGAACGTAAAAAGATTAATATTGTTCTCAATAATGCGAAGGAAGCTGCTGAAAAATCAGAAAAATTAAAAAGTGAATTTCTTGCACAAATGTCGCATGAAATACGTTCGCCGATTCATACAATTTTAAGTTTTACCCAATTACTTGAGTTTGAAATTTCCGATAAAATTGATGATGAACTAAAAGAAAGTTTTGCTGCAATTAAAAAAGCAGGGCAGCGGGTTGTTCGTACTATTGAACTGATTTTGAATATGTCACAAATTCAAACCAATACATTAGAGACACATTTTAGAATCATTGACTTAACCGATGAAATATTAGAACCACTGTATCTTGAATATTATCAAACTGCAAAATCGGAAGGGTTAATATTAGATTTCATTAAAGATACAGAAGAAGTTGAAATTGAGGGAGACGAATATAGTTTAACTCAGATTATAGCCAATTTGCTCAATAATGCAATTAAGTACACTGATAAAGGGAAAGTTACATTAAGGGTGTTGAGAACTGATGATAATTTTTTAACTGTTGAAGTTATTGATACCGGAATTGGAATAGCAAAAGAATACTTGCCGAATATTTTCAAATCATTTAGCCAAGAAGAACAAGGATATACTCGCCAATATGACGGTAACGGATTAGGTTTGTCTCTCGTTGAAAAATACTGCAAAATAAATGATGCTGAAATTTCAGTAGAATCGGAAAAAGGGAAAGGAAGTACTTTTAGAGTTATATTTAAGTAGTTGAAATTTGCAAATTTTTTAACAACAATTAGATGATTAAATTTTTTAATATTAATTTTTATAATATCATTGTTTATCAATAACCGGAAAAATATAATACTTATTGAACAGATGCTGCACGCCGGCAAGGACAACACAGTGGGAATTCCAAAAATCCGTGTTATCCGTGTTCTATTCTTTTTGTTGCTTTTAGCTTTCCCATATTCACTTATTGCACAAACTGCACAATATGATTCCTTAATTACAAAAGGAATTAAACAGATATATTCACTTCAATATACCAAAGCGGATTCAACATTCAATTACTTACAGCAAAAATTTCCGAACAAACCCGCCGGGAAATTTTTTGACGCAATGGTTGTTTGGTGGGAAATTATGCCGGATATGAACAATGAAAAATATGATGATATTCTAATTGAAAAATTGGACAGCGTAATTGATTTTTGCGATAATATTATTGATAGAGACGAAAATAATATTGAAGCCGTTTTTTTCAAAGGCGGTGCTCTTGGTTTTAAGGGAAGATTAAATTCGTTGCGCTCTGAATGGTTTGATGCTGCAATGAACGGAAAAGAGGCGCTGCCTTTAGTTTTTAAAGCATATGAGATAGATTCAACAAATATTGACGTTCAACTTGGTTTTGGGATATACAATTATTATGCGGCGGTAATTCCCGACAAATATCCTATGGTGAAACCGGTAATGTTCTTCTTCCCGAAAGGAAATAAAAAGAAAGGATTGGAACAACTAATTTATGCAGCCGATAAATCTCACTATGCTAAATATGAAGCCCGGTTTATGTTAATGAATATCTATTATAAATTTGAAAAGAATTATAATCAAGCTTTATTTTATTGTGATGAATTATTGGATGATTTTCCAAATAATTCAGTTTTTGAAAAGTACAAAGGCAGAATACTGATAAAGCAGAATAAGATGAACGCTGCTGTAAATTTGTACAAGGGTATTTTGCGAAAGTATGACTTAGGCTTAACAAGCTATAACAATCCATTGAAAAGAGAAGCTCTCTATTATGTCGGGCGGGATTTTTTTAACAGAAGCGTTTTTGATTCTTCATTAATTTATTTTAATTCATGCGAGGCTTTGTCAAAAGAAATTGACGGCGAAAAAGAAACCGGTTTTAGAATAAATGCAATACTTTATGTTGCGGAATGCAATGAAAAACTGGGAAATATTAAAACTGCATTGCAGAAGTATGAAGAAGTTTTGGACCTCGATGAATTTAGAGATTCTCATCATAAGGCACAGAAACATATTGATAAAATTAAAGCTGCAAAAAAATTATAATGCTGTAGAGATTCCAAATCTGTGCAGAGCACCAATAGAACCAAGCGAAGAATATGCGTAATTCAATTTATAATTTCTAATATTAATCCCAAGTCCCAAATTAAATCCGCCGAAACCTGCTGTTGATCCAACTTTCAATTCCGAGCGTTTTTCATTGTCGTATCCAAGTCTAAAAGCAAGAGATTTGCTAACTGCAATTTCACCGCCAACTGTAAACTGATTAAACCTGTCGCCGAAAGTTTCGTAGTTATCAGAAAGCTTATTAAAAGAAAGGTAAATTGTTAACGGTAAATGTGCTAATGTTTTTGAAACACCAAGACGCATATCAAGCGGCAAACTTTCCTTATTTGCTCCGTAAGAAGATAGTTGCGAGCCCATATTTAACACTGAAAATCCAATACTCCATTTCGTTTTAGGAATTATGTACTGAAGTCCAATATCGAAAGCAAATGCAGAAGAAGAAACAGATGCTATACTTGAGTAAATAAATTTTACATTAGCACCGTAATAAAAATTATTATCAAGTGTGTTCGAGTAGCCGAGAGTAAAAGCAAAATCTCCGGCACCAAACTCACCTGTTTTATTTCCGAATTCGTCAGCCTCTGTAAAGTTGCCGTAGTTAATGTATTGTATGCCCGCTGCAAACCTTCCTATTCTTTCAAAATTGCGAGAGTATGAAAGACTGGCAGAATTAATATCTAGCAAATGCTTTACAAATGAGAAAGAAATAGGCTGATCTTTTAAAGAGCCGATTCCTGCAGGATTGTAAAATATAACATCCGCATCATCATTGTTGGCAACAAAACTTCCTGCAAGTGCTGCTGCGCGAGGTGACATATCTAATCTTAAAAATTCATAAACGTTCTGTGCAAAAATTCCACTTGAAAAAAAGACTGATAAAATAATAATATAAAATAAAACCCTTTTCATAAATCCTCAATTTTAACTCAACCATATTATAAATAATTTAAAAAAAAGGCAAGGCAATAATATAGTTCCGGTTTATCAAAAAGTTATTATTTTATATCAATTAATTTTTTTTCATTGTGAACAAGTGCAATCTAAATAAGTACTCAAAAAATTTATAGCATTTTCGTTAGATAATTTCTAATTTACTTTTATGAAAAAAATCAGTCTATATTTAATTTTTATTATTAGTCTGTTTATCTGCACTTCGTCCTACTCACAAGTGAACGATAATCTTAATTCCATATATTCACTCATTGATAGCTCTGCTTCAGAAATTATTAACAATAATAAATATGATAGCTTAAAAAATTACATAAATGTTATTGCTCCTGATAATTATATGTTATTAAAGAATAGGGCGTTATTCTCTTTCAAAAAAAATGACATTCATAGCAAGAGCATGGCAAATAAATTTGTAATAATTTATTCAATTGATAAAGTCGGTGTAAACTATACGGATATTTTTCGAGATGGCTTGTTCGGAGCTTACCTTTTGGAAAGAAAAGTATTCCTAAAAGGATCAATTAGAAGCACATCTAATAACAATTCTGTAACCAAAGAATTTTATTTCTCTAAAACAGATACCGTCAATTACGGTGATTTGAAACAATTGGAAAACCCATATTTACCTTTTACAAAAGGCAAAGTTCCTGCCGAACCATTTTTTTCTTCTCTTTTGGAACCTATTATTGTAGTTGGAACTATTGTAGCAACCGTTTTACTTTTGTTTAATGCAAGAAGCAAATAGTGAATTTGTCCCAACTAAGTGTGTTGTAATTTCCTCTTCCTTTTTTATTACTATTTGGTTTTAAAATTATTTTGGAATCGGCAAATGTATTTTGTTTTCAGCAGTCTTAAGATGTTTCAAAAGTGTATGCCATACGACAAATTTCTTTTAAATCAGCGAATAATTAGAACAATATGTTGTAACATTATATGTTATAACATATATTTGCATCATCATGTATTTAACAAATAAATAAAGGACATAACAATGAAAATAAATCGCATATTCTCAATAGTAATGCTGCTTGTGTTGGGCACATTAAATGCACAAACAAAATGGCAAGTAGATAAATCTCATTCGAAAATAGAATTTGAAGTTAGCCACATGGTTATTTCAAGCGTAACAGGTTACTTTCGTAACTATGAAATGAGTGTAGAAAGTGAGTCGCCTGATTTTGAAAATACAAAAATAAGTTTTTCGGCAGATATTAACTCAATTGATACTGAGAACAAAAAGAGAGACAACCATTTGAAATCGAAGGACTTTTTTAATGCAAAAGAATTTCCTAAAATGATTTTTGTGGGTAAATCGTTTACAAAAGTAGAAGGAAATAAATATAAGTTAGTCGGTGATATGACAATGCACGGAATTACAGAAGAACTGACTTTTGATGTGGAATTTAACGGAACAATAGCTGACCCTTGGGGAAATACACGAGCAGCTTTTGTTATTACAGGTGAACTTAACAGATTTGATTTCCAATTAAAATGGAACAAGTTGTTGGAAGCAGGCGGAGCTGTTGTGGGCAAAACAGTTTCAATAACATGTAAAATTGAATTGATTAAAGAAAAGTAGGAGATTGTTATGAGAATTGAAGATGAAATAAAACAAGAAAAATTCAAAAGTGTAGAGCATAAATTAACCGTTAATATTTTGTTTACTACCGATTGGCTTTCTACAAAAATATCCAAAGTTCTTTCCAAGTATAATTTAACACCCCAGCAGTACAATGTGTTAAGAATATTACGGGGGCAATATCCTAATACAACTTCTGTCGGCGTAATTAAGGAAAGAATGCTTCAAAAAATTTCAGATTCTTCAAGATTAGTTGACCGACTTGAAAGGAAGGGTTTACTTGGTCGTTCAATAAATAAGGGGGATAGGAGAAAGGCTGACATTAAAATTACAAAAAAAGGACTAACACTTCTAAAAAAAATTGATCCGGCAGCTGAAAAATTTGATGATTTCTTTTCAAATCTTTTAAAGAAAGACATTAAAATATTAAATGATTTACTTGATAAAATGAGAGGATAATCAATATGATTGAACGAAAAACTCCTTACATTATAAAAGAACAAGCAGGAACAAAAGCATACTGTGCATGCGGGAAATCAGGTAACTTACCTTATTGCGACGGTTCACATTCCGGCACAGGAATTACTCCGCATATTATAAAAATTGAAGAAGAAAAAACTGTTGCTATTTGCGGATGTGGGCATTCCGGAAATTTACCTTTTTGCGACGGAACACATTCATCAAATTAATACAAAAGGTTAAGATTGTCGGTTTGGCAATAATTAGTTAAGCCGATAATTTACTCAATTGGGTCTAAGGGAGTGGAATAATATAATTCGGCAGCTGTAGAATCCTAAAGTGTTTAGTAACAGTCATTTATTCTTGTATTATATACAGGTTATTCTATTCCACTCCCTAAAGTAAGTTGCCCTGAATTATCATATTCTTTTTTAGAAATTATTTTTCCGTTTGAATATTCAGCGTCTTTTTTAATATTTCCATTTGGGAAATAAACAACAAACTCACCGTTAAGTTTGTTCTGGTTAAATGTACAAAAACCGGCAACTGAACCATCTGTAAAATACCATGTAGTTAGCCCTTGTCTATTTCCATTTACAAAGCGTTGCTCTTTTTTTATTTTTCCTGATTTATAATACAATTTGCTCTGTCCGTTAATTTTTCCATCAACATATTTTTCTTCAGCTTTTATCTTACCATCTTCGTAAAAATATTTTTGTACTCCGCTTAAAGTATCATTAAAGTAATTGCGTTCTGTTACGAGTAATCCAATCTTATTAAACTCATAGGCTTTTCCTTGTTTTTTCTGAGCTGCAAAATTTATTATGGTATGTAAAATACCTCCATCATAATATGTTGTTGAAACGCTATCAAGCACATCATTTTTATAATTTAAGTTCGATTTAATAAAGCCATTATCGTAATAATATTTGTTTTGTCCATTCTTTTTGCCCGAATTAAATTGCAGTTCCGATTTCAATAGTCCATCGTCAAAATACTCATTAAAGTTTTCCTCAACTTTGTCAAAGTTACCAACAATATCATAACGAATACGCTTTACAATTTGTCCATGTCTGTAAGTATCTATTACCTTTATGGATGCATCGGGATAGTACAGATAAGAAGTTCCCTCGAGTCTGTTGTTTTTATAATTAGCTTCGAGTGAAAGAACGCCAAAATCATAATAAACTTTACTGATTCCTTCCAATTTATCTGATATATAATTTTTTTCAACTTCAACTTTTCCATTTTTAAAAAAAGTTTTACTTACACCATTAAGTTTTCCGGCTAAGTAATGATAAATTCCTTGAAGCTCTCCGGTTTTATAGTAAGTTTTTGTAAAGCCTTCTCTAACATTATTTCTATAATTTATTTCAGACCAAAGTTCACCCGTTCCGTAAAACCATTTTGAAATTCCTTGAAGCATACCGTGAATATAATTCCACTCCATGCTTTTTGTTCCGTCTTCAAAATACCAATAAGAGACACCTTCTTCCTTACCTTTAACAAAAAACCATTCTTTCCATAATTGCCCGCCGTTGTAATATTCGCGGTAATATCCATCCTTGATTCCGTCAACATAAGTGCCAACTGATTCCAATTTCCCATCCGGATAGTATGTTTTTTTGCTTACCTTATTATTTGATTGTGCAAGTAAAAAACTCGGAAGCGCTATAACAAGAATGAGTAATAAAAATCTTGACAGGTGATTAATTTTAATAGAAAGTATTTTCAAAATGGTATAACTTTTTTATTGGCAACAAAAATATTTATAATTATAGTTTTATTTTTTAAGTCGTTTTGCAAATTTAAAATATTATCCTTCATTTATCACAATTGTTTCGTGCCTTTAATGCTTATAAATGTCAGCACTAAATTCGCAAAGAAAAATTAAGCTTTATTAAAAGCAGTTCTTAAAACTGATTCTGATTGTCTTCCAACAAAAACATTTGCTATCCTATTTCCTTTCATAATAGCAATAGTGGGGACTCCCAAAATTCCAAACTCAGATGAAAGCGCAGGCCGCTGTGTAAGATCAATTTTACTTACGTCATTTAGTTCTTCCCCCAATTTATCGATAATTGGAGCTTGGACCTTACAATTACCGCACGTTGGAGTATAAAAATATATAATTGATTTATTTTTTGATAACATTTTCGCGGTTGTAGAATCGAAAAGCGAAACGTCAACTTCCTTACCCATATTTTTTCGGGCTTTTTTCATCATAAAAAATCGCATACTAAAAACAATAATTACTACGACTGAAATAAATATCAAATAATCCATATCTCTCCTAAATTCATTTTTCTTATCTTTAAATTTATTATAATTTCTTTTTTAAAAAAGAAATCATAAAACAACATAATCTAAAATTAAATTACAGAAAATATTGTCATGTATGTGTCAAAAAAAATCATAGCATTTTTCGATGCTGATCCTGCGGGAATAATGTTCTTCGGGAACTTGTTTCGTTATATCCACACAGTTTATGAAGAAATGCTTAACAGTTCCGATACCGGCATAAATTATTTTAGCCATAATAAAATAGTACTTCCTATAACTCATACTGAGGCTGATTACATTGCTCCCTTTTTTATGCACGAAGCAATTGAAATTAAAATTCGAGTTTCAAGTTTAAGAACATCTTCTTTTGAACTCAGCTATCAAATTTTTGGCAAAGACAATAAATTAAAAGCAACCGCAAAAACAGTTCATGTTTGCGTTAAAAAATCCGACATGCAAAAATGTAATTTACCTGATGAATTAATGAGTTTTCTCGTATCTTTAAAATAAAAATTTTTAATTTTTAATTACAAATTTATCAATTATTTTAATTGTATAATTATTACTAATTTTATCGTCAGTGCCTTTCTTGGGATAAATACCATAAGTTGTTGCATTTACATTTTTACCATTAACGCTAATAACAACATAATTGAAAGCCCGTTTTCCAACAAAGTCTTTCGATTTTTGTGAGTTTTCTCCGGGACCGTAATTGTACTTAAGAGCTTTGTAATAAGGTATTGCATGTTCATAATCAAATTCGTGCCAAAAAACGCCGTTTCGTTTTTTCTCACCAAATTTGGGATTAAAATAATAAAGTGGTGCTCCGGCACTTCCTGCAATTATTTGAAATACGCCATTTACTGATTCTCGTGCGTAAGTGTGCTCGTGTCCGCAAAGATGAGCATCAACGTTATTTGATTTTAGTAAATTCCAAAATCTATCTCGTAAAGCAAGATGAGCTGTTTGGGCAGAGTCTAAAGATAAAGTCAAATTGTGTCCAAGATTAGGAATGCCATCTCGCAAATGCCCGCCTGTAGGGAAAGCCATTTCGTGGCTAACAGTAAAAATATGTTTAACGCCTCTCTTTTTTGCAGCAGTAATATCCTTTTCAACCCAATCCATATTTTTAATTGTATGCCAACCCGGCTTATCATCGGTAGTATCGGAAATATCTCCAAAGTTCCAGCGATCCGTATCAAATATTAAAAAGTGAGTATCTTCAAAATCAAAAGAATATGACAAACCCTTTTCATCGGCTGGACCGTTACTATATACATTCGGGAAAACCTTGCGGAAAATATCCTCGTCAAATCTGGATTGAATTTCGTGGTTACCTACCGCAGTCCAAACTTTAGGCCAAACCATATTTTTGCTATTGTAAATAGGCGACATAACATCTTTCCAATTCATAAGTTGTTTGTACGTTCTGTTAGGATTGTTTCTATTTCCATTTATCATGTCGCCTGCAAAGATTACAAATTTTACGTCTTTATGGTTTTCCACAATATCTTTTGCAAATGCCGAAAGTACCGGTTTGTTAACTCCGTTGTACTCACCACGACTATCAGACATTATAACAAATTTGAAGTTCTGTCCAAATATTTCTATGGTAAATAAAAATAACAGTAAAAAAATAATTTTAATTAATTTCATTGTTTCTCCTTCTTAAAGATTTAATTCAATTTCAATATTCTCAGTTTCCCTTAACATTAATGGAAGTAATAGAGCAAATAATAAACACAAAATTCCAATTACAAATACTATGTTGCCAAATGTTTTATCGTATTCTAAAAGACTCGAGCTGTTCAAAATGTAATGCCAATCGTGATAAACTTTGTTCCCACCCAATAGAGGTAATCGCATAGCTCTGGCATCTGAAATATAGTTGCTAACGTTAAATATGTTTTCGCCAAGCCAAAATAGTGAAATTTGGGAAGCAACTATTTGTCGATGCAACAAATAGAAAACAACAAACATACTTGGAATTAAAAGCTGCATAAGAGATCCGCCAAGTGTATAGATGAATTTGCCGAATACTCTAAAAATTCCGTGCCCACCTTCGTGAATTAATAGATTCACAAAATCGATAAAAATAAACTCACCTCGATTAAATACCAAAAAAATCATAACGGGTAATAAAAGGGCTGAAATTATCCAGGGTGTAAACTTTGCATATTTGTTTGGACTATTCTTTTTCACTTAATTCAAAAAAAATGAATATTAAAATACAAAAGAAAAATTATTTAAGAAATTGTTATTTGAATTTGCAGCGATTCGGCGCCAAAATTAAAACCAATATCAATATCTACTTACGGCATTAAATAAAAATATTTCGGCAAAGACCGAATCCGGCTTTCGACTGATTTTCCGATTAATTTTTTTCAGAATGAAAATAGTTTTCTACCACGGCGAACTACTATAAAAATTTAATATTAAAACCTGTATTATTTGATTCTGAATTGCTGTGAATTCAGGTTTGTACAAAATTGAAATAGAGTTTTTTCTTTCCACTCTTAGCGGAAATTACTTGGCGAACTTTGCGTGAAATAATCATTCAGTTTGTTCAGAGCGCAACAATTTATTTGTAGATATTATTTTGTTTTTTTGAGAGATTCTATATATCACTAATTAGGACAAATTTGAAACGACAAAAATGTGCAAAAACTTATTTTTGTAAAGCCAGCTCTCTTCCAATTTTTAGTGCTTCGAGATTTGTGTTAATAATCTGCTCACCTTTTTTACCGAATAATTGTCTAATTCCATTTTCAAGATTTTCGTATGGAATGCCAAGATATGGCGAAGCGGCACCAACCATTATTATATTTAAGGATTTTGGTGCTTTTATTTTTTTTGAGGCAAAGTCAGCATCAATAGCAAGAGAATGTGGAAGAGATTTTATTTGAGCAAACAATTTTTCAGTCGATGGATAGTTTGGAATATTAATAAAAGGTTTTGTGTTTGTAATAAGCCAGCCGTCTTTGGAAAGAAAAGTTAAGTATCGCAAAGATTCCATCGGCTCAAGTGAAATAATCATATCTGCTTTGCCTTCCGGAATTAAATCGGAGAAAATTGCTTTGTCGGAAATTCGAAGATGTGATTGTACTGCGCCACCTCGTTGGCTCATTCCATGTACTTCAGCTTGTTTGATAAATAAATTGTTATCTAAAGCAGCAAGTCCAATTACGGCGGCAACCGAAAGAATTCCTTGTCCGCCGACACCGGCAAGAATAATATCATTTTTCATTTTAATTTCACTATTTAAATATTATTAATTTTTATTTCTTAATTTTTTTATTCTGTGCAGAACCTGCACACATTCTCGTTCCGCAAGAACAACGGAAACACCGTTATAATCCAATTCTTCATTTAACACATCTACCATTTTTTGATGATTTTTGTGTAATGGAATTACGTTTCTAATATGTTCGGGTTCAACACCGAGTGCGATACAAATATTTTTAATGCGGTGTTCTCCGGCGGCGTGTTGTCCTCCTGTCATCGCCACGGTTGAATTATCCAATATTATTACAGTAATTTGGGTTTTGTCATTTACGGCATCCAAAAGTCCTGTCATGCCGGAATGTGTAAAAGTAGAATCACCAATAACTGCAACGGCTGGCTTCATTCCTGCATCCGAAGCACCTTTTGCCATTGTAATTGATGCTCCCATATCTACGCATGAACTAATTGCATTATAAGGCGGAAGTGCACCGAGCGTGTAACAGCCTATATCGGCAAGCACTTTCTGTTTCCCGCGGTTTTGCATTGAATCGTTTAATGCATCGTAAAGATCACGGTGCCCGCATCCCTGACATAATTCCGGCGGTCTATTTGCGAGTACTTCAGGAATATCGAAATATTGTTTGTCTTTTAGACCAAGTGCTTTTGCTACGAGATTTGGATTTAACTCTCCATCTCTCGGCAAGGTACCGTCTAATCTTCCTAATATATTTTTATCGTTTGGGAAAAAACCTTTAAGCATTTCTTCTACAACCGGATAACCCTCTTCTAAAATCAACAAATTATCACATTCGGAATAAAGTTTTTCCAAATGATTATATGGAATTGGATATTGACTTATTTTTACGGTTGGAAAATATAATTTATTATTTTCAAAATTTTCCAACAAGTAATTAAATGCTATTCCGCAAGCAACGATACCGAGTGATTTATTGTTCCCCTGCAAATAATCGTTAAATTTTGAATTATTTGATTCATGCTGAAAATTGGTTTGGTTATTCAACAAAATTCTGTATCTGTTTTTTGCAATTGAAGGAAGCAGGATAAACTGTTTCGGGTCATCAGGCAGTTTTCCTGAATTTTGCGCAACCGGTTCTTTGCAATTAACACCATAGCGTGAATGAGCGAGGCGTGTAGTAATCCGCAGCAAAACGGGAATTTGATATTTTTCAGATAATTCAAAGGCTGCGAGCACCATATCATAGGCTTCCTGCTGATTCGCAGGTTCAAGAACAGGAACCATGGCAAATTTGCCGAAAAACCGAGAGTCTTGTTCGTTTTGTGAAGAGTGCATCGAAGGATCATCGGCAACGGTAATTACCAATCCGCCATTTACACCGGTGATTGCGGAATTCATAAATGGATCGGCAGCAACGTTTAAGCCGACATGCTTCATACAAACCATCACACGTTTTCCGGCATACGACATTCCTAATGCGGACTCCATCGCTGTTTTTTCATTTGTTGCCCATCCGTTTCGTATCCCAATTTCTTTTGCCTGTTTTGAGCGCTGAACATATTCCATTATTTCAGTAGATGGGGTACCCGGATAAGCATAAATTCCTGATATTCCACTATCAATTGCTCCTTGTGCAATGGCTTCGTCACCAAGTAATAATAATTTTGACATTGATTTTAAATTTTATTTTTGGATATTATTATGCGAAATATAATTATTTTAAAATGATTTTATTGTAGTAAAAATGCAGCGATCCAGAGTCAAATAATACAATTTTCATTCCGGAAAAATATTTTTATTTAATGTTGTAAGTAATTGTTACTATTGGTTTTAATTTTGACCCCGAATTGCTGTAAACCTGAATTACAGTAAAAATGATGGGAATTACTTTAATTTTGTGTTAATTAGAAAAATTAATAAACTAATTTATTATTTCTTGGTCGCTGTCATTATCACTTCTTGATGAAGTCTTGCTATCTTTTTCTCCCAAGTCAACCATATTTAAATTATTAATATATTCGGTAAAAACAGGTTTCTTTATCGAACTAAGTTTTTCAAGAATTTTTATTATTTCATTTGAAGCAGTTTCAATAAATCCAATTCTTTTTAACAATGCTTCTTTTGAAAATTCTTCTTTTTTTAGTTCTCTTCTTATTGCGGAAGTAGAGAGATTAATTAAAGTCAGTGGTTGTTTAATTTCGTGGTTTGCGGTTAGAACTGTTGCCGCAAACATTTTAATTTTTTCCAATTCGACCAATAATAAATTTGATTCACGAAATTTAAGAGCAGAATTAACTCTTGCAATTAGTTCGGAGCGATTAAACGGTTTTTTAACATAATCAAAAGCTCCGGCTGATAAACCTTCGGTTAGGTCTTCAGAACCGGTTAAGGCTGTTACTAAAATTACAGGTATATTTTTTGTGCTTTCAGTGTCGGTAAGAACTTTACACGCTTCAAAACCGGACATTCCGGGCATCATCACATCAAGTAAAACCAAGTCAGGAGTTATTTCAGTCGCTTTTTTAATTCCGCTTGGTCCATCGTAAGCAGTATAAACTTCAAATCCTTCTCTCTCCAATTTATCTTGTAAAATAAAAACGTTGTCCGGCTGATCGTCCACAACTAAAATTTTTTTCATTATGCCCTCTTCGATTCTATTTTAAAAATTCTCTTCAATTTAAACGCCAATTCGGCGCGATTAATTGGTTTGGTAATAAGTCCGTCAAATCCATTTTTTTCAATAATTTCTTTATCATCCAGCATTGCATGTGCAGTAAGCGCAATCACCGGAATATTTTTTGTGTCTTCATTACGTCTTATTCTTTTTATAGTTTCAAATCCATCCATTTGAGGCATCATAATATCAAGTAAAACAATATCCGGAATATTTGAATTTATTGACAACAAACACTCAACGCCGTTATGTGCAAATCCGGTGCTAAATCCCAAATCATTAACAATTTCACCAACAGTAAAAAGCGTATCGGAATCGTCATCCACAATAAGTACGCTAATATTAACGGGTTCCCGCTCGGTTTTTCCGGAGTTAATAAGTTTATACTCCGATTCAAATTCATCAACTAATAATTTTTTTTCTGATTGAGAATTGCCGCTTAGCCCTAATTGGTTTCTAATAATTTTTAACACATCGTAACGATGAAAATTCCCTTTGCTAATAATTGCCTTAATATCGCTAATTATTGCATAGCTCATTTGCTCATCTATTTGAGTCGGCAGACCGAATAGTACAGGGATTTTCAGTAAATACTTATCAAACTGAAGCTCAAATAAAATAGAAAATTCCTGCTGATATGAATCGCCCATACTAAATATAACTAAATCCGGAGTTTTTTCTTTAAAAACAGTTATTAGTAAATTAAAATCATTTGGCGAATATTCTTTAATCAAGTACTTTTTATCAAGATGAAAACTATTTTTAGTGCCGTTAACAATAACAATATCTTTTATTTCTGAGTTTCTGCCATCTTGCACTTTTGATATTAGGCTGTTTAAATTATTTTCAGTTATTCCATTTACAAAATAGTTATTAATCACAAATCCATAACCTAACTTATTAGTCTGATTGAAAGCGGTTAAAATCGTAGGTATCGAAAAAACTTTGTCATTGGATTTTATTCTTACAAGTAAATCAAATCCGGAATTATCATCTAAAAAGATATCTAAAATTATATAATTTAGATTTAATTCAACTGCTTTTCGAAAGCCATCATCAGCATTGTCGGCAAATGTAAATTCAACATTATAGTTTGAAAGGTAGTCTGTAAATATTTTTTGAATTTCAGTATCGGAATTGATAATTAAAACGGACAAAGGTTCGGAAAATTTTTCAGTTGTTATTATTCGTTTTTCCGTGGTTTGAGCATTGGCAATTTCAAGTTTTTTCTTTACAATATTTGGGAGTACAACAGTAAATGCCGAACCTTTGTCTATATTGCTTTGTAGTTTAAGTTTACCATTTAATAACTCAACATATCGTTTACAAATTGCCAACCCAAGTCCTGTTCCGCCAAACTTTCGGTTGCTTCCGGATTCTACTTGAAGAAACTCTTCAAATATTTTTTCCTTCTCTTTTTCATGTATTCCAATTCCTGTATCGCTAACAATAAAGCTAAGTCCGGTTTCGCCTGATTCTTCAACAGCTAATTTGATAAAACCTTCATTAGTAAATTTGACTGAGTTACCGAGGAGATTAGTAAGAATTTGGTCTAATTTATTTTTGTCTGTTTTTAACAGTATATCTTTATTCGGAACAGAGTCAATAAAAAACTCTAATCCTTTTTCGCTAACAAGTGGATTAATAAATGATTGTAATTCATTTAGAAAATTGCTGAGTAGAAATTCTTTTTCGTTTACTTCAATTTTGCCTGAGTCAACTTTTGAGAACTCTAAAATATTATTTATTAATGCCAATAATTTGTGTCCGTTCCGAACAACTATATTCAGCCTCTCTTTGGTTTTGGATGTTGTTGACTTATCATTAAATGCCAATTCGGTTAAACCAAGAATTGAATTGAGCGGTGTTCGTAATTCGTGAGACATGCTTGCGAGAAACTGAGATTTAACTTTTGCCAGAGTTTCCGCTTTGTTTTTTTGTTTTTCGAGTTCTGCCGTTTGGTTTTTTAATTCGTTATGAAGTTTCAAAAGTTCCACATTTTGATTCTTAATTCGGTCGTTTTGCTTTTGATAATTGTCGTTAAGCTCACGAAGTTCGGCGACAATATTTTCTAACTGTTCCAACGATTTGGCATTAACCAATCCGATTGCCAACTGATTTTGGACTCTTTTCAAGTAAGCTTTAATATCAACGGTAGGTGTGGTCTGGGATGCGAGTTCAATTATGGCAATAACTTCTTTGTTGAATAAAATTGGAAAAATTAATAAATATTTCAATTTAATTTCGGTAAGCCCTGATTTAATAGTCGGGAAATTTTCTTCAAACTGATACTCAATAAATTCCTTTTTTTTAATAGTTTCTTTATAAAGATCATTTCCTTGAACATCATTCTCAAAAGTTTTTCCAACACCAAAATAAGTAAGACATCTAAGTTCTTCATTATGGACCAAGTATAAAGCTCCAACTGAAAAATTTCCGGCATGTAAAATTTTTGAAAGAGAAGTTTCTGATATTTCCTTTAACTCGGGATTTTGATTTAAGAGCGATAGAAATTCAGAGTACTCCTTTTCTTCGTTCCTTTTTCTATTTAATTCATCCAACATTCCGTTAAAGGACTCTGCAAATTGACCAATTTCATCTTTTGTCAAAATCGGTATTCGTTTTTCCAAATTACCTTTGCTTGCTTCTCTTGCCGTTTCGCTTAAAATAAAAATTTGTTTTCGCAGCTTACCTGTAAAAAGTAAAATCAAAATAACTGAAAGAGACAGACCGGCAAAAATTATTATTGCTACCATCAACTTCATTGTTGAGGCATATTCAACACCTTCTTTAGGAGTAGTGTAAATGAGAAAGCCCTGTTTTATTCCAACTGCAAATGACGGTTTTGGCGAATAGTATGTACTAAAAAAATCAGCATCCTTAATGGTCTCGGAAAACAAATCATAATTATTCTTAAATTTTAAATTATTTACAGCTTTTATAATTTGGTATAAATATTTGTTTTTCTTTTTGTCACCCGGCAGGGTATATGGCAAATTGTCAACTGTAAATGAAATTTTTGCATCAATGGTTTTCTCTAAGCTTTCAAGAAAGCGTGAAGTAATTATTTTCCCGTAGTAGTAAGTCTCAGAGTTTTCAAGTTTCGTTTTCCGCAGTATTACGTTTGGGTTCTCTTTAATAAATTCGGTTATACGACGGGCTTTAGAATTTAGTATTTGATTGTTAAATACAATAAAAGAATTTTTATTTATAAGTGAATCATTTTTAGCTTGGAAAACGAAATCAAATTCATTCTTATTGATTAAATAATTTGAAGTTTGTAAATTTTTCTTTTTACTATTTAAAAATGAATTAAAATTTTCATCAATTTTGGAAATTTCGGATTGAATGGTAAATATAAAATCGTTTGCCGAATTGAGCAATATTTTTGAATTTTGGGTTTTGAAGAAGCTGTTTGTAACGGAATAATACACCGCCGTAGAAGTTAGTGTAACAACAAGTACGATAATAAAATTGATTAATAAAAGTCTAACATTAATTTTCATCTTCTTCTTTTTGTAAAACTTTTCTAATAGTTATAATTAGTTCATCTAAATCATAAGGCTTGGCAATAAAATCCGATGCCCCAAGACGTGCGGAATCAATTGCACTTTTTACATCGGCGTATGCAGTCAATACAATTATCTTCGCCTTAATATTGTTTTCTTTTATCTTATTAAGAACATAAAATCCATCTTTATCGGGCATTTTTAAATCCAGCAAAACCAAATCAATTTTTTTGCCGGATAAAAGCACATCCATGCCTTTTTCTGCACTCTCGGAATAATAAGAAAAATATCCTAATTCGATTAATTCTTCTCTGAGAACACTACCAAGGTTTATGTCGTCATCAATAATTAAAATCGAATTCATCATTATTTTTTATTCTCATTTTTTTTAGAGTTATTTCTTTCTTCTAAATATTTCTTAAATTTAGCATTCTCTTTTTTAGTTTTTTCCAAAACATTGAGGTTCTGAAGCCTTCTCTTATAAAGTTCATTTCGCTTTAAATTTTTTACTCGTTCTTTTAAGGTTGGCAATAATTTGGCATCAATCATTATTATCACTTCCTTTTGTACAGTATCGTCAGAATTATATCCGGTTAAATAACGAATACCTAAAACCCACCACGGAAGGTCTTTCAAAAAAGGGATCCCACGCCGAACAGTTGTTGTTGTGTTAATCAATAAACCACCGATTACCGTTTGCTCACCGTTTAATAACAGAACTTCGGTTTCAGCTTCTGTTTTTCTTATTTCAGTAGTTATCTGCCCTGGAATGGCAGAGCTGCGTTCAACTTTTAATTTTAATAAAATGTAATCAATTCCATCTTCATTATAGATAAAGGGAGTTACCTCGATGATTGTTCCTGTAGAATAAAATTTATCAATTACATTTCCTGCAAAGTCGCGTTGTTTAATCGAAATATCTGAACCGATTTGAATTCTTCCAGGTTTGGTATCCCTAACAGTTACTGTAGGTCGGGAAATAATATTGCCAAATTCTTCATTTTCAAAAAATTTAAATAATCCTGTCAATGTTCCGGTAAAATTACCAACTGTAAATTTAGCATCGGGACTTACAGTAAACTCAGGTGCTTTTTGAGTTGTCGCCGTACTTGTTCCACCGGTTTCACTTCCGGTAGATTGAGCTGTGGCTAAAGTTGTTAATCCTGTACCAATCGATAATCCGTTTTGAGAAAGAATTCCTTCCCAGTTAATTCCTTGTTCTCTCATTTTTGCAACATTAGCTTCAAACAAAATTGCAGAAATTTGAACTTCTCTTGCCCCTATATCTGCATAATTTTCCGGTTGAACATTATTAGCAGCACCGCCGGTTTGTTTTGCCTTAATCACAATTACATTTTCTTTTTCTTCAAATTGCAAATTATTGTACTTTGTTAATAAAGTAAGTGCTTTCCAATAAGGCATGTTTTTTATTTCCAGTCCAATCGGTTTTTTAAAATTTGCTGTTGAAACAATTCTTTTTCCCGTTAGCTTTTCACTTACTTTACTAAGCACTTCAACTGCTTTATCAAAAGGAATATTTTCAGAAAGGCTAACTAACTCAGCCGGATCAGTATGGTCTATTCCGGTAATAGCTTTTTCTGTTGAAATCTGTGCGTGTATTGATGTAGTAAAGAAAGCGACAATCAAAATTATTTTTAAAGTTTTCATTTTATTTCTCAATTATTTCAATTTCTTTTTAACTTTTTTAGAGTTACTTTTTTCAAGAGGAAGCGTTACCCAATCAATAATTCCACCTCTATTAATAACAAATCTAACTTCACTCTTATCATAATCAATTTTAGTTAAATAACCCAAATAAACTTTGTCGCCTTCCCATAGTAAATATGTTTGTCCATTATCATCCGAAAGGAAAGCTCCATCGGGTACCAATGCCAACAAATGAGCGGACTGAACATCAAGTAAATGCTCTCTATTCGGTGGTATTTCATTCCGGATAAGAGGATAAAAAATGTCGTATAAAGGATTTGGACGGAGATTTTTTTCTCTAAAGACACTTGATGCAAACCTGTCATTATCCGAAAAGTAAACCCTTGAGTACAATGTATAATTTATTAGATAATGAGTAAGTCCCGAATCGGAAGTTTGTACTAAATTAGTCAAACTTAAACTTTCAATTTTTTTCAATTCTTTGCTGTGTTCAATTGCATAAACCAGTTTATAAAAATCATTAAATGCAGCAACACCCGAAAGTTTGTAGGTATAATAATTAAAATTATTTAAATAATCCGTATTCACATAATCAATATTTACATAAGAATACGGCATAAAATTAAAACTTACTTTATTTACAAATTGAAAAAATGCAGATTGACGCAGACGAACGGGAATATTAAATTTCCGCAGTGAAAGAATTGAGTCCAATTGTGCGGCGTGTAATTTTAATGTGTTCAGTTGATCAGTCAATTCCTTTGTGTTGTAAACATTAAGATTTAATTCTTTTATCTTGGTTTCTTTCTTTTTAATATTTCTATCTTGATACCAATAAGTAAAAATACCGCCGGCAAGAGCAATGCTAATAAGGATAACTGCAAGTATTAAAGTATTTTTTAATTTACGGCTCATTTCTACCTAATCTCTGAATCGTTATTCATAAAAAATTTCAAATCGTATTTGAAGGCATTTTTTTCACGAAGTGGTTCATATTTCACACTTTTTAAAAGTGATGAATTATTATAGTCGGCAAATTCAGTAAGTACACTTCTTGAAAGCGAGTATCCGGTTGCATTAACTTCCTCACCATTTGGTACTGTAAGTTTTGTAATCCAAAAGTTTCTTCGGCGTTCTATAAAATCCGATTCTTTTTCCAACATTTTCCAATATATTTCAGTTCCTGTACCGGCACTATCTAAGATTGATTGTGTTTTATCAAAACCTGAAACTTTTTGCGTTAATGGGGTTATTTGATCAATAATCATTTGGTTCTGTGATTGTCTATTAGTTAAATCAACAATTTTTGCATTTAATTCGTCAATTTTTTTTGTGTTGTTTAATATTTTATAAGTAAAGAAAAAAGTAATAAGAAATAGCAACGGCATAATGGCAAAACTGTGCCAGCCGAATTGAAGTACCTTTTGTTTTTCTTTAATATATTTGGGAAGAATATTTATTCCGTTATATTTTTTGTTTTTTTCATCAAAGTACTCTACAGCAACCGAAATAGGAATAGCAAAGGATGAAATATGTTCTTTGTCTTCGCCGGATAAATCAGAAGAGTCAATGAGATCAAATTTTAGTTCGCTAACATTTGCTTCAGGAAACGTACCGTAAAATGATAGTATTAAATTTTCAGAATTATCTTCTCCACTCAGAACAACATTATCCAATCTGGGAATTGCCCCGTTTTCCATTTCGAGCAGAATTTTAGAAAAGTAAACATCATACGTTTGTAAGTTTAGTGTTCCAATATCTAAAGTGGAACCAATATGCTTAATTTTTTGTCCTTCAAGAAAAATCAGTTTACTGTATTCTTTACCGATATATATTATAAGTGAAAAATCTTCCGGGAAAAATTTTGTGGTTTTCGAAACATAATAGGCTAATGAAAGTTCAGCAGATTTTATTGTGGGAATTTTAACATATTTTCTATCGTTGTATTGTGCAATTGCATCAACAATATCGACACATGGAATATTTCCTTCGGCAAAAACACTTAATTTTGAATTCTCAGTAAAATCTATAAAGTCGATGTAATCTTTTCTAACTACGGTTCCCTTAGTATCGAGAATATCCTGTATAATTTCATCTAAAATTTTCCCTTTATCTTTTTCCGAAGTTGTTTCGTAAATATGATAGTTTGCAATTGGTTCAGATATAATCGGTATAAATTGTGTATTCCCAAGTTTAATACCATTTAATAAAGAAGAGATCTCTTCCATGTCTGAAATATTACTGACACTCAAATCACCTTGGTCGTCTTCAAAATTATCAAAAGAGATATCCCCGTCACTATCATCAATATTTTCAATACTAAAACTAGATTTGTCATCAATAACATCAGCATTAACGTCCTTTACGTCGGTAGAAAGAACGGAAAGTATCCGGTGCAACTTAACCCCTGTTTTTTCTTCACTAAAAAGAGCGATTTTAATTTCAGTTCCTTCGCAATATACACAGACCAACGGTTTCAATTAAGTGCCTTTAAGTAGCTGGATAATTCTTGTTTTATTATTTGCATAAGCAATAGTATTTTCTTTAGATATTTTTCTTAATTTATAAAGACGAATCAAATCTTGTTCCATTGTTAACATACCTTGTGAACTTGCTTGATTTATCATCATATAAATTTCACCGGTATTATTATTTTTAATTGCCGCTCTAATATTTGGTGTAACAAGCAAAACTTCTTTTGCTAAAACACGCTTGCCGTCTAAGCTGGGTACTAATTTTTGAGAAACAATAGATACAAGAACATCCGCAAGTCTATTACGCACTCTTTCCTGTTCAACAGGGTTTACTTCGGCAATAATTCTATCTATTGATTCTACAGCAGACGAAGTATGCAATGTAGAAAAAACCTTATGACCTGTATCTGTTACCTCTAAAGAAGCCAATATCGTATCGGGATCTCTCATTTCACCTATTACAATAATGTCAGGGTCTTGTCTTAAAGCTTGAATAACTCCATCCTTAAAAGAAAGTACATCTCGCCCAACTTCACGGTGTTTAATAATTGCAACATTTGATTTATGTACATACTCGATTGGCGAAGCAATTATTACAATATGTGCCGGATCAAATTGATTGTGGAAATCAATTATCGAATCTAAGGTTGTTGATTTACCTGAACCTGTAATGCCTGTAATTAGCGAAAGTCCAAACTTAATATAATTATGGCTCATCGTTTTTATTGCATTTGGATGAAAGCCCAAAGCGTTTAACGGTATAGAAGATGCAGAAATAGCACGCATATTTAGAGCAAGCGAATCTAAATCAAAATAGGCGTCACATCTAAATCTCATTTTCTTTTCCAATCTATCATAAAAAAAAGAATAGCTAAAATCAAGATTTCTGCCAACCCAAAGATGTTTGGATTGATTTACATTTAAGAGGCAAATTATAAGTGCTGCTGCTTCATCGGTTGTAAGAGTTGGTATATCTTTTACTCTTTCCTTTTTGCCAAAAATACGAAACCAGATAAATCCGTCATTTCCGTGTCCGCCAATTTCAATATCAGAGGCATCTCTCTCAATCATAAGTACAAGCATATGATTAATAAATTTTAAGAGAACTAATTTATCATCTTCGCCAATTTCATGAATGTGATTAATAATAAAATTAGTCCTTTCATTTCCGATAACTGTTTC
>CAZXDS010000019.1:0-27932 GCA_964639525.1 uncultured Melioribacteraceae bacterium
CCCACGACTGAAGTCGTGGGTTAGTCAAAATATTACTTTTTAGAATGGACTCATACATCAAATAAAAAAACGCAACAGGTAAGTAAGAAAGTTGCTTTTCTAAGAAAAACAACTATCCGTTTTTAGTGGTGATGCCCGCCTTCACCGTGGACATGCCCGTGCGAAAGTTCTTCTTCAGTTGCTTCTCTAACGTTCATAACTTCCACATCAAACGTAAGAGTTTGTCCCGCTAAAGGATGATTTCCATCCACAGTGATGTTATCACCTTCAATTTTTGTAACTGCAATTATTTGCGGGCCTTGTGGAGTGTTAACTTGAAATTGCATTCCTACTTCAATATTATCAACTCCCTGAAAAGATTCGCGAGGAACAACTTGCAATAAGCCTTCTTCATAATTTCCGTATCCTTTTTCAGGAACAACAACGACTTTTAGTTTATCACCGGTAGATTTCCCTCCCAGTTCTTCTTCAAGTCCGGGAATGATGTTATTTTTTCCTTGAATATATAATAATGGTTCTCTTCCTTCGGAAGTGTCCAAAGTTTCACCGTCTTCGTTTGTTAAATGATAATTAATGGAAACAACTTTGTTGTTTTCAATCTGCATAAATACCTCAATTGTTCGAATTAAAATAATTTTAAAAAAATGAGAACAAAAATAGTCATTGTATTTGTTAATAAATAATCTTTTTCTGTTTTGTAGAATTTCAAATCCTTATTATATTCCACTACTTAATAATTAGATAGGATGATTTTGAGCGAAATTGCACAACTTGCACTTTTACTGTTTGTCGGCATCGGAGCAGGATTTATAAATGTTATGGCGGGCGGCGGTTCGGCAATTACACTGCCTATTCTCATTTTTCTCGGATTGAATGCTTCTACAGCAAATGGGACTAACAGAATAGCGATTCTTATTCAAAATGTTTCAGCAGTTTCATCCTTCAAAAAAGAAAATTTTGAAGACTTTGGCGTTAGTTTAAAATTAGCTCTTTTTACGCTTCCGGGCGCTGTTCTCGGGGCTATATTAGCTGTTAAAATTAATAACGAATTATTTCAAAAAATTCTTGGGATTGTTCTTATTTTTATTGCCATTTCGATGGTTATCCCAAAACATAATGCTTCAGATGAAACTTCGCAGAAAAATAAAACATCGTGGACTGTTTATGCAGCGATGATATTTGTGGGATTTTACGGCGGATTTATTCAAGCAGGTGTTGGATTTATTTTAATGGTTTCTCTTAATAAGTTAATGAAACTAAATCTTGTATTTGTTAATATGCACAAAGTTTTTATTGTTTTGATCTATAATATTCCTGCTTTGCTGATTTTCGTGTTCACAGGAAATGTTAATTGGAAGTTCGGCTTTGCACTTGCTGCGGGCAATGCCTTTGGAGCTTGGTGGGCAGTTAAACTCGCCGTTAAAAAAGGTGATAAATTTATTAAACTAATTTTGTTAGCAGTAATACTTTTTATGTCGTTGAAACTTTTATCTGTATTTTGATTCTAATAATTATAAAATATTTTAACAGGTTGAATGATGATTGATAAAAAACATTGGTATGACGGGCTTATTTACGATAAATTTGTCGCCCCAAATCAAGACTTGATGTTTCGCATAATTAGAAATATGATAAACTCCGGTAGCACAGTTGTTGATGTCGGCTGCGGAACGGGGAGACTTGAATTTCAATTGGCAGATAAATGTAAAAAGGTAACTGGAATTGACCTTTCTTCCAAAAACATAAAAGTTGCTAACCGAAACTTGAAGAAAATTAAATTTGACAATGTAAATTTTGTACATACGGGCATTGAAAATTTCGCGAAAACGGTTCACCCCAAATTTAATTATGCCATTATGACCTTTGTAATTCATGAAATTCCATTTGAACAAAGATTGGCTGTTCTTACTGCGATGAAAAACATAGCCGACACAATTATTATTGGCGATTATCTTGTGCCTCTTGGAAATAATTTTGCTACCAAGCTCAGCACTGCCGTTGAGTATTTTGCCGGTAAAGATCATTATGCAAATTACAAATCCTATGTTGAGCAGGGAGGATTGAGTACTCTTGCTAAAAATTCAGGACTGACAATTATAGAAAATATTAAAAGGAAGCCTGATATTGCACAAATAATTAGAACCGTGTGAAATCAATCTATATGATTGCACTCTGTATTTGTGATTATGTGTCCCTGAAATTTTAACTGAATTAATTTAAATAGTTAAGAATATTTATTTACAGCCTTTTGAAGTCTATCCATAATTGCCTTGCCTAAACCGGTTTCATTAATCTTTTCACAAACAATCAAATCCAGATTCTCGTTTTCCAATTCGTGAAGATAAACAAACAAATTTGCTGCGGCTTCTCTTATGTTTCCACTTGAAGATAGGTATTTAATTTTTGTAAAGTTAAAATCATAATTATTCAAATTCCACAAAATCGCTCCGACTTTTTGATTTGTATGATTCTTCAAATTAATTTCATCAATAAATTTAATCGGTATTGTAGGAGCGTAATGAGACTTTAGCAATCCCGGAGAATTAATTAAGTCAGTTTCTTTTCTCTTTAGAACTTTCTCATTGATTAAAGATTCAATTTCTTCTACCGGCAAACCGCCGTAACGAAGAAGGACAATTTGTTTATCGGTTACTTGTATAATTGTTGATTCCACTCCAACATCACATTTGCCGTCGTCAAGTATAATTTTTACTTTTGTTTTAAGCTGCTCTTGAACATGGAAAGCTGTGGTTGGGCTTAATTTTCCAAACTCATTAGCACTCGGTGCGGCAATCGGTGTTCCTGCATTATAAATTAATTCAAGAGCTGTTTTATTGTTCGGCATTCTTACCGCAACAGTTTCACTACCGGCAGTAACAATATCAGGAACAATGTCTTTCTTTTTCAACACAAGAGTTAATGGTCCTGGCCAAAACTTGTTTATCAATAATTTTGCTCTATCATTATTAATTTCGGCAACTTGATGCAATTGGGAAAGGCTGCTAATGTGAAGAATCAACGGATTAAAAGCCGGTCGATTTTTTGCTTCAAATATTTTTGCAACTGCAATCGGATTTAAGCCGTCAGCACCAAGTCCATAAACTGTTTCGGTTGGAAACGCCACCAACCCGCCGCATTTAATTTCTTCTGCTGCTATTAATATATTTGATGTATTTGCTTTGTAAATTGCCATAACTTTGTAATTTATTAGTAGTCAATATAACAAAATGAATTACAAAGGTTCGCTTGATAATCTCATTCACAAATTTAAATAATCTCACCTCCACAACTTGAACCTGCTCCGGCAGCACAACCATAACAATGTCCACCTGTTATTATTTCCCTTCCTTCAAGAAGTTCTCTGTTGAAATCCTTAATATGATTTGGTGCCACATCATTGACTTTCAGTTCCAGCATCTGATTAAAATCGCAATCATATAAAAAACCATCCCAACCTACAGAGAGAGTGAACTTGCACATTACATTAGATGCCGCTATAGGATTAAATGAAGAAATCAATTTCTCTATATATTGCTCATAATTTCCCGAAGAAATCAGATAGTCAAGAAATCTGCTGATTGGTAAGTTTGTTATTGTAAACAAATTAGTAAAGCTTAAATCGAAATGTTTTTTTAACTCTCGCCTGTAATCCCGCTCCAAACTTTCCTGTGCCGGCGGAAGAAATGCTCCCATTGGATTATAAACGAGATTAAATACCAAACCGCTGCCCTCAATACCATAACCGAGTTTGTTGAGAATTGTCATTGCTCGAATTGATTTTTGAAAAACCCCGCTGCCCCTTTGTTTATCGGTAAAATATTCTTTGTAATAAGGAAGCGATGAAACTATTTCCACTTTATTATCCGATAGAAATTGCGGATAATCTTCATATCCATTCGCAACAAGTATTGTTAAATTTGATCGGACAATAATATGCCTATTTAATTTTTTTATCTCTGATACAAACCACTTAAAATTAGGATTCATTTCCGGAGCACCGCCGGTCAAATCAACAGTTTGAATATCTGTTTTCGCAAGAGCATCCAAACACAACCGCATTGTTTCGCGTGTCATAATTTCTTTGCGATCCGGGCCTGCATCAACGTGACAATGCTTACAAACTTGATTACACATTTTACCGAGATTCACTTGAAATATTTCAATTTCACGCGTCTTTAACTTTCCTTCGCCAACTTCAAGATATTTGTCGGCAAAATTTGGAAAACCATTTTCATCATTAATTATTTCCAACTGATTTTCGGGTAATGCCAAATCTTCACCGAAAGCCAGCATACTTTTATGTCGTGCTTCCATTGTAATATCGCTTCCTACATTGTTAATTTTTCATTTACATTTTTCATCTGAACTCCGTGAACCAAAGATGCACCACCGCGAATTGCACTTGCTACGTGAACGGCTTCTGTCATTTGTTCAAGGTCTGCACCTTTTTCCAAACACGATTGTGTGTAGGCATCAATGCAATAAGGGCATTGTACGGCGTGTGCAACCGCAAGCGCGATTAATGATTTTTCTCTTTCAGAAAGTGCCCCTTCCTGAAAAACGGCTCCATACCAAGCATTAAATTTTTTCCATAGTTCCGGTGCGCCTTCGCCCATTGTTCCAAATTTTGGTAAATCTTTGGGATTATAATAAGTTTCCATAAACTCCTCAGTCTTTAGATGTTAATATTTTAAATTTTAATTGTTACCGGGAAATAATTATCCCAAAGGAGGAGCTTTGTGAAAAGAAATTTGGTAGTCTAAAGAATGTGTTACAACAAAGATATTTCTGATGAAACTATTTGATAATAGCGAGAAGATATTTTTTGTTATTTCCGACCGGATATTATTCAATACTTTTTTAAACTGCTGTACAACGAGTAATTCGTTTGAGCAATTAAAATATTTTTTCTTCTCTAATAGTTTTATACAAAGTGAACTATCTTTCAACAATCTAACTAATTTAACAAAAATTGTTTTTGTTTGATATGGAAGGGAAATAAATTTTTGTTTATCAATTTTTTGAAAATCATTTTTTGAAATAGAAAAAAGATAAAAGCCACCATTACTTGACGGACCGATAGTAACACCGCCTCTATCAGCAAATTTTAATGCTTTTGAAACCGTCTTTTTCGGAACTACGGTAATGTCATTCCCGATTATTGTTATTCTCTCAAATCCTTTTAAAAATGCTTCATTTATCGAATTATAAAATCTTTTGCCAAACGAATTACCTTTTTGAAAAATGGTTTTGTGTTTCTCAACATTTAAATAAGCGAATAATGATTCTTCGGAACTACTAATTAGAAAAGAATAATTACATGCACTAAATTTTTTAGACATGTTCAGCAAAGATTCCTCAAAGCATTCTTTAGCAAGCGAGACTATCTTTCTTTTCTTTGAATGAATTTTTAGTTTTGCATCAGTTTCGGGACTGTTGGCAAACAATATGACGGCGTCTTTTATCATCTATTGAAAATTACAAAAAAATTCTATTTGTAATCATTTAACTCCCAATTATAATCAAGATACTCTATTTCCCAATGAGCAATATCCGATTTAATATTATTAGATAAATCAGCATTTAAATATTTAGAAATAAATCTAAAAACTTCTTCATCGTTTTCTGCAAAGTCAGATTCATACCAATCCAATATTTTAGATAAATATGCAATCTTATTTTTCCTATCGAATTTATTCCTCGTAGTATCATTAAAAAATTGGAATGCTTGGTCATCTAATTGAGAATCAAGTTTGTAACTTTCGTAAGCTTCATTTCGCAATTTAGGACAACTTATTGAAGCACAAACCAAAGCGAAATGAATTCTCGGATCTTTATATTGCTTGCGGATAATATTGTGTTCAATATCATTCAAGGAATATTCTTTTTGATTGATTTTGATAAAAGATTCGTCCCAAACAGTCGTGCTGAAGAAATGGCTTAAATATCTTCCGCCTCTATGTAGTTCATTAATGCTTTTGATTGGGTAATCTTTTAATATCCGTTGAATAGTAAACGCGTTGTAAGCATTAATCCAGAATGCTAATTTTTCATTTTTTGTATTTAAAGTATCCGGATTTGTATTCGTAAGTTGTTTCAAATATTGCAAAAATAATTGGTCGCTCTTTAAGTTTGAATAATCAATTAGTCCACTGTGATTATATTGTTGAAGTACTTTTGTAAAATATGAGTGTTGCTCTTTTGTTTGAGCATAAATTGAAACAGTTAAAATAATAAATATGATAATTACAGAACGCTTCATGTTTCTATACTCATTTTAGCAGTAACTTTTAATATTTCATTTTTAACTTGTTTCACAGAAGGATTTTCACACACGCTATTTTTATTTTGTAAATAGGTTTTTAAGTCATCAAGCGTATCAATATCTTGTAAAGCCGGCAGCATCGTAAAATCAATATTATGTTTTTCCATTTTCAAAATTGTATCCGGCAGAACTTTATCCGTGCTCCACTGAATATTCTCAAACAACAACGGAATTTTTTTATTCATTCCCAGCAGTGAATAGCCTCCATCGTCAGAAGGAGAAATCACAACATCTGTGCTTTTCAAATGATAAAAAGCAGATTCAATAACTTCAGTTGTAATATCAGGAACATCCGTTCCAATAACTATTATGTTATGAAATCCGGAATTAAAAATTTCGTTAAATGCGTTTCCCATTTTATCGCCAAGGGACTTGCCAATCTGCTGCTTATAAATAAAGTCTTTGCCCGCCCAATGTTCAACAAGATTTACATCATCAGATATTGGCAAAAATAAAAATCCTTGAATTTTCACCTTATGAATTTCCTGAAAAATATGCTCAGCACAAATTTTATAAAATTGTGAAGCAAAATAATCATCCGTTTCTGAAGCCAACCGCGTTTTTACTCTGCCCGGTTCAGGATACTTTGCGAATATTATAACCGCTGAATTTTGTTTTTGACTTAAAATATTGTTCATAGATAACTTCCGGATCTGTTCCGCTCAAATATTTAATGATGTACCACAAATTTAAGATTTGTGTTTTTAATAATCCCAGTTTTTCAAAACGCCTTGCCGATGTAATAACATACGAATCAATTTTATAAATTTTTGTTACTTTTCTTGCACTGCGTAAAAAAGCCAAATCTTCCATTATTTTTTGCTCAGGAAATCCACCCGATTTTTCGAAAAATGATTTTCTAACAACAATTACTTGATCTCCAAAATTTGAAAATAAAGAATCGAAACGCGTAAAGAATGAATATATTTTTAATAACAAAATTTGCTTATCAAACTTCATTCTAAACGAAGCAATTTGCACAGACGGACTTGTAAATAATTGTTCAATTTTTTCAAAAGAATCTTTCGGCAGAAGAGTATCCGCATGAACAAAAAGCAAAATATTTCCGTCAGATACTTTTGCCCCTGTGTTCATTTGAGATCCGCGTCCATTTGGATCTTTAAACAGTTCAATATTTTCAGATTGAGCAATAACCAAAGTATTATCACTACTTCCGCCGTCAACTATTATTTTTTCAAACCTATTTTTAATAGATGATAAATTACCCAATAGTTTCGGCAGAACTTTATCTTCGTTAAGTGTCGGTATAATTATTGAGAATTTCATCTGTCATTTATTAAATTTTAAATATATCGTATTCAATACCCTTTATTAGTCAAGTGGTTTACATATAATTCAGTGTTTCCGTAGTATTAAAATAATAAGCTGAATTAGTGCTAGTATTATTTTTGAAAACATATAAAACTATAAATCCCTAATGTGGCTAAAGCCAAATTCTTTTGTAATATTTTAATCCGTCAACTAAAGTTGACGGCAATACAACCGTTTCAAAAAAATAATATTGCGGTTGTTTTTAACAAGTGTTTCAAAAACAGCATTGCCGTTGGTTTTAACCAACGGTTTAAAAACAGAACCAACCAAACCGGCTTTTCACAGAATCCTACGGATAGCCACATTTTACAATAGTTAATTCCAATTCTACACTCCTAACCCGGATAAACCGGAAAACAGATACATGATTCAAGATTCAACGATTCTAAATATATTTTGCATTTAATTACGGCAACAGCCGGATAAATTACAGGGAATATTCTGCCAAATTTTACACGAATATTACTGATAAGATACTAAATTATTCGCCACTTCGAACAGAATGACAAAAGGGGAATATTCAAAACATTTTATTATTCTATAGCGTAATATTTCCACCAAATACGATATTAAATTGAGAGAAGAAGAAATGCTGACTTGCTCTATCCGAGTCTAAAATTGTAGTTCTAATGTCGGGCATATCAATATATCCCTGCTTAAATTCTGTTTGTATAAATATGAATTCAAAAAAAGTAACATTCACACCGATTATTGCATTTATTCCATAACCGGCAAGATGAAATTCATCGTACCTTTTGTTATTTAACAAAGTAGTATTTGTTTTTGGTATTAACACACCGGCACCAAATCCTTCGGTAAGATTTACGGCAACTGATTTGTAGTTCCAAATTTCATCAAATCTTCTAACTTCAATATTTAAATAATTTAAGCCGTTTGTATGCTCAAATTTTAAAAAATCACCGGTAATTGTAATATCTTCATTTGTGTATGTCCCATCAAAAACAGTTCCTGTATTGCTTATTTTGCCGGATATTTTTGCGACTTGATTTCTCCGCACAACATATTTCATATGGTCAAATCCCACTGAAATACTGTAATTATCTGTAACATAATAGCCGATTCTAAAATTATATTGTGGAATTGTTGCTCTCGCGGGATTTAAATATGTACCAAGCTCAAATTTATTTTGCCTGTCATCAGCAACTACATCTTTTAATGTAAAGTCATAATCCGCCCCGCTAAAAGTAATATCTGAATTACTGAACCAGCCGCGATTCCATCCCCAATAAACAAAGAGATTCCCTTTTCGCGTATTTTGCTGCATATCCGTGTTGGGCTGTGCAAAGGCAACTGATGTTGCAAAGAGCAAAACCATAATTATTTTTTTTGGTTTCATTTTTCTTTTTGATTAAGTGAATATTTTAATTATTTATTCTTTAACTTCCAAGCATATTTAAATATTGTACTGATTATAATAATACTCGCCATAACCGTTCCCTTTAATGTTCCTGTTACTTTGGATTTACCTATTCTTTTTCGATATTTTACCGGAAGTTCTTTAATCTTAAATTTATTAAATGCAGCTTTAATCTGCATTTCAATTGTCCAGCCGTACCATTTGTCTTCCATCTCAAGCTCTAATAATTTAGCAAACTTGATTGCACGGAACGGGCCCAAATCGGTGTATTTTATATTCCAAAAAATATTCATTAAAAACCCGGCAACAATACTGCCTATTCTCGACTGAATCGGCAAAGCTCCCTTTTCCTTTTTCCCCAAAATTCGGCTACCGAGTATAAAGTCATAATTGTCTTTAATAATAGGCTTGACAAGCATTTCAAGCTCTTCCGGATAGTCGCTAAAATCTCCATCAATAAAAACGACAATATCAGGCTGCTTGGATTTTAAGTATTCAATTCCTTTTAAGCATGCTGCTCCGTAACCTTGTAACGCTTCAAATAAAACTGTTGCTCCGGCAGTCTCAGCAACTTCAGCGGTGTTATCAGTTGAATTATTGTTTACAACAACTACTTCATCAACAAATGATGGAATATCTTTAACAACAATGCCAATGGAATGTTCTTCATTATAAGCGGGAATAATAACGGATATCTTCATAATGTGATTGTTTGCGGCTTTTGTTAGTATAAATTAAAATTATAAATATTAAAATATATTTATTGTATTCACACAGATAGCAATTACTTTACATTTACTGAAATTCTTAATTTCAATCTATGTATTTCTTTGCGACTTAGTGTCTCTGCGGTTATAAAAATCACAGCGAGAACAAACTTTTAAACCACCAAGGCGCTAAGACGTAAAGTTGATACATAGTTTATTCGGAATATCCCGAGTCATGCATAAAATTATTGAACTACATAAACAACAATTAAAAACCAAGATAATCATACACGTTGCATTCGTTGCAGAATACTTAATAAATTAAAATGAAAAAATATGACTACCGTATTTTCCGAGTTTGATAAATAGCCCTTCAATTTCCAATTTTGAGCTTTCTCTCTGATATTCCACTTTATGCAGCAAATCAATTAAAATTAATTTCGTATCATAACCATCAAGATTGAGCCTAATTCTACAACTGGAAATTTGTTTAGAATAATTGACCACAACCAACCTTCTTTCTTTCTCAAAATTCCATTCCCAAGCTAAAATATTAAAATAAGTAGTATCATTTTCAGAACATTTGATAGGCTTATGTTGAAACCACTTTCCCTTTTTAAATATTTCCTCTTTAGTAATATTAAGAAGACTGTTATAAAAATCTAAAAGACTTTTATCCGGCTTCTCAATTGGTTCCCGCCCCAACTGCACAGGAAGTTTAATCCGCTTACCTTCAAACTGTCCGTCATGATAAAATTTTAACCCTTGAATTGTGCTAATTATAATTGCCGCCGCTTTTGTTTTGTTTTTCCCAAAAATTGTAATTGAACGTTTCTCATCGTGATTTTCAATAAACCGAACAGATTTGTGCTGATACTCCACTGTTGCATTCAAGTGCTCCCGAACCTCTTGGGCATGTCCATATCTCAGTCTGTCAGTAAGTTTCTTATCATAAGTATAGTCAAAACCAAGCTGCTGCATTTCCCATTCCAAATCCCAGTAAACTTCGGATATAAATAAAAAATCATTTCTTTTTTTTCTTACAAGCTCAATGGCAGTTTTCCAAAATTCCTCTTTTGGTTTTTCAAATCCCATTTCTTTTAAAGTACTTCCCCAAGTATTTTCAAAAACATTATTCAAAGCAAGCATAGCCATATCGCATCGCAATCCGTCGCACAGCTCCGTTAGTTTAATTAGTGTAGTCGCCATAAAATCACGGGCATTGACACTAAAATAATTTACCTGCACAGTATCCTGCCAAGCCGGAAAAAAAGGATCACGCCCGTGTGCAAAATACAATTCATGATCTTCAAAAGGTTTGAAATATGTATGATTATCATTTTCGTAATGCTCTTTTCCTGCATACAAAAATAAATCGGGATGAGTTTTTAATAATATTGTTTCTGCATTAAAATGATTGGGAACATAATCAAGAATTAATTTCATTCCCCGCTTATTCAATTCTTTTTTAATATTAAGTAAATCATTAAAATCACCGAGAGCTTCGTTTACTTGATAGACATCAATTGCATACGGTGAACCGATAACATCTTTTGGTGACCAATTTTTTAAAGCGAATTTATAATCATTTACAAGATTTTCTTCAAAAGCATATTTTTTAACTGCCGTTAAATTTGTCCTCCAAACTCCCATCAACCAAACAAAGTCAATCCCCTTTTCTTTTAGTTCATTCCAATAAGATGTGGGAACATCTGAAAGAGTAACTGCTTGCTTTCCATCGGCAAATCTCTTTATCCAAACACGTGTATTAATTTCATACATACTCGGATTATACAACATTGTTTATCCTCAAATTTTTGGTAAATCTTCCGTTCTAATTAATTTAATTTCGTCTTCAAGTTCTTTATTTTCCTTTAATATTTGAATTATCTCCTGATTTAAATCCGTTGAAGATAGTCGTTTATTATTGGCTGTAATTTGTTTGTTCAATTGAATAATTTTAAACTTTTTTACAACATCCTTTGAATGCTGAATTAATACTTTCTGAGTTACTTTTGGGGAAGTTATTTCCTCACCGTGCTTAGGACTGATTATTTCCTGATTTATAGACAGTTCCATAACAAAATTGCGTAATGCTTCATCTTCAATTTTTTCAAATAAAAGTGCCGGTGCAAAAACATCTTTTTTGTAATTTTCCAGAACAATTTCAGCCAAAGTCCTGAATTGCGAGTTGGACAATTCTTCGGGAAGAATGTGATCGAAAATTATATCAAGTATCTCTTCCATTCCTTCGAATAAAAGTTTAATAATTTCCAATTCAAATTTTTTAGATGCCTGTGAATTATTTTCTACTGCTTCATCCGGTTTTAAATCAACTGCTTTGCGTTTGAACTTAGATTGCATTTCAGCTTGACGGCTATTTTGTCCCAAATATTTATCTAATTCGGTTTCAATTAATTTTTCACGCAAATTAAATTTTTTTGCTATTGTTTTAATATACAAACTCCGCTTTAGCTCATCGCTAATAATGGCAATGTTTTTAACAATCTCGCGTATTGCTTCCGTTTGTTTCTGCGGCGTTTCGAGCATACCGTTTTTCTGAAAAGTTTCTGCTTGAAATTCCAAAAAATTTACTGCTCGCAAAAGTTTTTCATCAAATTCTTTTTTGCCGAATTTAGTAACAAACGAATCAGGGTCTTCCCCTTCGGGTAAAGTTAAAACTTTTACTTCAAAATCTTTTTTTAATAAAATTTCAATACTCCGCATAGTTGCTTTTTGTCCCGCAAAATCAGCATCAAATAGAACAACAATGTTTTTTGTATATCGCGAAAGAAGTTGAACTTGTTCGTCGGTTAAGGAAGTTCCGGAAGAAGCCACCACATTTTTTATTCCGTTCTGATACAGAGCAATCACATCCATATAACCTTCAACAAGTATTGCCTTGTCCAATTTGCGAATTTCTTCTTTGGAATGATAAAGTCCGTAAAGAGTTTTTCGTTTTGAATAGATTAAAGATTCAGGGGAATTCAAGTATTTTGCAACTTCTTTTGAGTTATCTAAAATTCGTCCGCCAAATCCGATTACCCTTCCATTCGGTGAAAATATAGGAAAAATTATTCTGTTACGAAATTTATCATAGTAACTGCCGTCTTTACCTGTATCGATTAGCCCCAGTTTTTTAACTCGTTGTAAATCCGATTTGTTTCCCTTTGCAAAATTTAAAAAGTGCTCCCAGCTTGGCAACGCATAACCAAGTCCGAAAATTCGCTGTATTTGGGTTTTTACATTCCGCTGTTTAAAATAATCGCGAGCAATTTTTCCTTCTTTACTGTCGAATAAATTTTTAGAAAAATACTTTGCTGCAAAAACATTTATATCATAAAGTATTTCCTGTTCGCTTTGCTGCAGGTTATTAGATTGATCAAATTCTATTGGAATGCCGAGCGATTCTGCAAGTTCCTGCACCGATTCTATAAATGAAATACTTTTGTATTCCATCATAAATGAAAAGACATTTCCGCCGGCGTGACAGCCGAAACAATGATAAATTTGTTTTTCAGGACTTACGGTAAATGATGGAGTCTTTTCCTGGTGAAAAGGACATAGCCCGGTAAAATTTTTACCACGCTTACGCAGTTGAACATAATCTGAAATTACATCTACTATATTTGCAGAACTTCGTATCTGCTCAATTTTTTCTTCTGAAATTCGCATAGTGGAAAAATAAGTCGGGAAAAAGAATTTTCAAAATGGAGTTTTACTATTTTTTTTATTACGCGGTAACATATTTTTATTTAATTCTAAAAGAGGTACTACCACGAATTTAATGGAAATAAACAAATGGATAAAAAGAATCTAATACTCATTCAAAAAAAAGCGAACAACCATCAAAAAATAAAGAGATAAGCAATATAGAAATATTTAAATCTGTCTATAATATATTTAACATTATCAATTGAACTCATAGATTGAATTACTATCACAGCTTTTGTAATTTGGATTGAGGCTTTTTTTTGTTTTTTAGACAGGACAAATACATTTTTTCCGACAATTAAAAAACAGCAACTGCGAACGCAGTTGAATTTATAGTAGCCTCGAATGAAATTCGAGGTAAAAAAAGAAGGAAACAGCACAACTGCGAACAGCAGTTGAATTTTGGGATATTAAAGTTGTGCGATGTTTTGTAATGTCAACTGCTGTTCGCAGTTGGCGTTTGTTTTTGTTGTCTTGTATCTATGGACTTCGTCCATAGCTATTGTAAATTAAACTGCTCCGCAGTTTACGGCAATTTAAATTTGTGCTTTTTAAAATGTGTCCTTTTATTCATTTTGGCTCTCCATTAAATTTGTGGTAGCACCCTAAAAGATATGGATAAACAGGTAATAGAAGTCTTTTCATACTCCAAAAAATTTTGATAGAAAATATTGAGGTCTGCCTTTCCCTTCTCAAAAGATAATTTTGGAACTAATAAAAATGCACTTCATATTTTTTCTTTTTTGTAAATTGCTTATATGAAGAATAAAAATATTTTAATAGTTCTGCCGGAACAAAATTTTAATGAACAAGAATTCGTAATAACCAAAACTATTTTCTCACGCAGCGGTTTGCATTTGCTTATTGCTTCCGATACGGGGGATTTGTGCATTGGCGATAACAATCTTAAAGTTAAAGCCGATTTAAATTTTTACAATATCCACGAACCGAACTTTTCGGGTATTGTATTTATCGGGGGCTTGGGCGTTAGTGAATATTTGGATAATAAATATCTTCATTTATTAGTAAATAAATTTAATAATAATAATAAACTAATAGCCGCAATTTGTGCTGCTCCTGTTATTCTTGCTAATGCAGGCATTTTAAACAACATTAAAGCTACGTGTTTTCCAAATGTAAATTACGAACTAACAAAAAATAATGCCATTTATGTTGACCAACCGGTTGTGATTTCGAACAACATTATTACGGGAAAAGATTACAATGCCGCAGAAGAATTTGCATTTACTATTATAACTGCAATTGATAATTGGCAATGTAGAATGGATAATTCTTTTACTAAAGAAAGATAAAAATGACAAACCCAATTTCACTATACTGTGCAAGTTTAACAAAATATAAAAGATACAAAACACGGGAAGTATTTGTTGGGAAAATTCCACTCGGCGGTTCAAATCCGATTCGAATTCAATCAATGACTACAACCGATACAATGGACACAATTGCTACAGTTGAACAATCAATTAGAATGATAAAAACCGGATGCGAATATGTTAGAATAACAGCCCCTAGTATCAATGAAGCGTATAATCTAAAGCACATTAAAGATGAATTACACAAACGCGGATATGATGTTCCGTTGATAGCCGATATTCATTTTACTCCAAACGCCGCCGAAGCCGCAGCTAAAATTGTTGAAAAGGTACGAATAAATCCCGGCAATTATATTGACAAAAAAAAGTTTCAGCAAATTGAATATACTAACGAGCAATACAATGCTGAGATTGCAAGAATTAGAGAACGTTTTTCGCCGCTTGTAAACATTTGCAAAATACACGGAACTGCAATGCGAATAGGAACAAATCACGGCTCGCTATCCGATAGAATAATGAGTCGTTACGGAGATACACCGCTCGGGATGGTGGAATCCGCACTTGAGTTTGTTAGAATTTGCGAAGAATTTGATTTTCACAATATTGTTCTTTCAATGAAATCGAGTAATACGCGGGTAATGGTTCAGGCTTACCGACTGCTGATAAACAAAATGGAAGCTGAAGGAATGAATTATCCTCTGCATCTCGGAGTTACAGAAGCCGGCGACGGCGAGGACGGACGCATAAAATCCGCCGTTGGAATCGGAACACTTTTGAACGACGGAATTGGCGATACTATTAGAGTTTCATTAACCGAACCGCCGGAAAACGAGGTTCCTGTTGCAATCTCAATTACAAAGTCAATTAATAAACACAGCTATAACACACAAAGTTTGAGTGCCAAAGAACTACCTTATAATCCTTTTGAATACCAAAGAAGGAAATCAGATAGAGTCGGTTCAATAGGCGGCAGTGAAGTAATTCGGGTGATTGCCGACTTGTCAAATCAAGCTCAAATCGGTTATGAACAGTTGAGTGAAATTGGCGCAGCCTATTTACCTGATTTAGATAAATGGAATTTCAGCGACCAAACACCTGACTTTGTTTTCATTGGCGATAAGAAAATATGGATTGAAATACCAAACAATATTGGGGTGATTGCAAACTATCAAAGTTGGCTAACTTTTAAAACGCAAAACAATATTTTTCCATTATTAAAAAATGAGCAAATTAATAAAATTAAAGATTTGAATACAAAATTGATTTTTGTTGAAATATCACCTAACGATTTTCAAAATGTTATCCTAAAATTAGCGGATTTTAAAAATATTATTCTTGTATTGAATTCGGATTTGCAAAACGACTCAAGAGCACAGCGTAAATTTTTTATTGATTTGATGAATAATCAATTGGTGTTTCCCGTGGTAATTAAAAACAAATACTCCATAGAGAACATTGATGAATTTAGGCTCTCGGCTGCAATTGATTTTGGCAATTTGCTAATTGACGGTTTCGGAGACGGAGTTTGGATTAAAACAAATGATGCAAAAAAGCTGACCGGAATTAATCGAAATTTGTTTGGAATACTGCAAGCATCGAGAGTTAGGATTTCAAAAACCGAATACATTGCGTGCCCTTCTTGCGGTAGAACTCTCTTTGACTTGGTTGACGTTACTAATGATATTAGAAAACGAACTGAACATTTGAAAGGTGTTAAAATTGGAATAATGGGCTGCATAGTAAACGGTCCCGGCGAAATGGCTGATGCCGATTACGGCTATGTCGGTTCCGGCCCCGGTAAAATCACTCTCTATCGCAGCAAGGAAGTTGTACGGAGAAATATTCCATCAAAATATGCTGTTGATGAATTGGTTGGAATAATTAAAGAAGATGGGAATTGGGTAGAGAAGTTGAAATAAAACATCAGTTTTAAAAAAATAAAAAACCCGCTAATAAATTGGGCGTGAAACAATAATACCCGTTTGGTATTTATGTTTCAAAATATACTTGGCAAGCGGTACCTTTGAGATTTGTATTTTTTTACCGACATTTGGGGCATGAAAAAGGTGAATACGCCCGTCCTTTTCTCGTAGTGCAATTCCGGTGTGCGAAATGTCTAATCCCGGAATATCAGTAGTAATCCCAATTATATCACCACTCTGAAGTTTATTTTCCACATCGGCAATATTATTTTGAGGAATGTAAAAATATTTCCTTTTGAAAATTTCCTCCTCAACCTTTCTTATTTTATCAATCATTAGCGAGTCATTTTTTAACTGCAAATATGAATTGGGATGAGTACTCATAAAATCCACTTTATTTGGATAGGGAATTCCTCCGATTTCTTTAGTAATATCTTTTGTAATTCCACGTTTGTTCATATCATATATCCAATCGGAAAAATAATGAAGCCTTGAAGCGTAGCCATTTAATTTACCGTTGCGGTAGCGAATGTTTTCCAATTCGTTTATATAATTATCAAAGTTAGTTTTCCCCTCTTTTATTAATCGGGCAAAAACCAAAGACGTTTCCAAAAAAGTGTAGCAATCCAAACCGGACAAATGAACAACGAGGTTTTCCTTCTTATTTTTATCAAGAGTGTGGGATTCATATTCCAAACCAATAAAACTTTTGGCAATGCTGATTAAAACAACATTTATTGGTTTGTTATAAAGCGAGTCATCGACAGCCAATTCAAATTTTGATTTGCAAATATTAACATCCTGCTGAGTGTATGTAGTTTGGGGAAACACAATTGCAGTCAGGAACTGGACAATAACCAATATATTAATTAAAATTTTCATAAGCTTTTTAGCTTTAAAAATAAAGTGAATTTCTTTTAGATCGGCATTTCATCTTCAGGCCCAGCCTCAATTTGCTGAGGTTGAGAATCCGAGTAAATTAAATCCAAGTTTTCAAAACGTGCATATTCTTTAATAAACCTAAGCTTTGCAGAACCAATGGGACCGTTACGCTGCTTACCAATAATAATTTCCGCTATTCCTTCGGTAGAATTCCCATCCTGATCCTGCATTATACCGTAGGCTTCCGGTCTGTAAAGGAAAAGGACAACATCGGCATCTTGCTCAATCGAACCGGACTCACGAAGATGAGAAAGCATTGGGCGTTTAGTGTTCGACTGCTCAACCGCTCTATTCAACTGTGATAGAGCAACAACGGGAATATTCAATTCTTTTGCAAGTGCTTTTAATGAGCGTGAGATATTAGAAATTTCGCGTTCTCTACTTTCAACTCTTCCCGCAGAAACCATCAATTGCATATAATCAATAATAACCATTTTGATCCCGTGTTCTGCTTTCAATCTACGGGATTTAGCACGAATTTGCAGCACGGTTTGAGACGCAGTATCATCAATAAATATTTTAGCGTTGCTGAGTTTATGAGCTGTTTTACTTATCCTTGAACCTTCGGAAGCTTTGAATTTTCCGGTTCTAATACTATGCGCATTAATTCGTGCTTCCGCTGAGATTAACCTTGTTACTAACTGAATGGTTGACATTTCCAGACTAAAAACAGCAACAGGCATATCATATTGAACTGCCACATTCCTGGCAGCTGAAAGGGCAAAAGCTGTTTTCCCCATCGAAGGACGGGCAGCAATAATAATTAAATCCGATGGTTGAAATCCGCCGAGCAATTCGTCCAAATCAGTAAAGCCCGTAGGTACGGCAAACTGAGAAAGTTTTTGCGAATGAATTGCTTCAATATGCTCAATAGCTTCTTTAACAGCCTTACTCATAGTTTTGTAGGATTCTTTAAGTCCCTGCTCTGTAATTTCAAAAACTTTTTTTTCAGCGTCATCCAAAATGTCGAATACATCATCCTGACCTTTATAAGCTGAATTAGCAATTTCCATAGAAGTTTTTATTAATTCACGTAGAATCCATTTTTCCATTACAATACGCGAATGATAATCAACATTTGCAGCAGATGATATTTGCTGAGATAATTCACTTAAATAAGCTGCTCCGCCTGCTGCATCAGCTCTATCGGTTTTACGAAGTTCCTCATAAACCGTTACAACATCAATCGGTTCATTAGCATTGAACAAAGATATCATTGCTTCAAAAATTGATTGGTGTTTCGGACTAAAGAAATAGTTCGGGCGCAGTACTTCCATTGCACGAGGAACAGAAGTTGGCTCAATCAACATAGCTCCGAGTACTTCACGTTCAATTTCCAATGCTTCGGGAGGCTTAGTTGCAGCTTTCCTCAGATCATCTATTGTAATTTCTTCTTTTACTTTTTTCTTTGCCATAATTTATTAATTCAATTTTTAAGATTTAAGTTCTTCAAACAATTTTTTAAACTGCTGAACATCTTCCCAAGCTCCACGTTTCCAATTTGGATTACGCAACAATGCTGCAGGATGATATGTTACCATAGTTTTTACACCATGCAATTCGTAAACATTGCCCCGCATTTTTGTTAAGCTTGTTTTTAATTTTAACAAACCGTTTGCTGCAACAAGCCCTAATAAAAGAATCACTTTGGGTTTAATCAACTCAATTTGTTTGTAAAGATATGGTAAACACATTTCCATTTCAGAAGGTAGTGGATTACGATTTCCAGGAGGTCGGCATTTTAAAATATTTGCAATATAAATTTCTTCCCTCGTTAACTTAATTGCTATAAGAATATCGGTGAGTAGTTTTCCCGCACGCCCGACAAAAGGGACTCCTTGTTTGTCTTCTTCGGCTCCGGGGGCTTCACCAATGATCATAATATCAGCATTCGAGTTGCCGGCTCCAAAGACAAAGCTATTACGCGTTTTGCCCAGAGCGCACTTTTGACAATTATGTATTAAACTTTCTAAATCAACAATACTTTGAGATTCTTGAAAAGGTTCAGCCTTCAATTTTATTCTTTCTTTATTTTGGTCAAAACTATTATTTTCAACTTTATTAACAAGTTCCGGTTCATTGTTTTTGTCAACTCTAAACTTTGAAGAAATATTTAAGTGAGTAAATGTTTCTTCGCCAAAAATTTCTTTTTGTGTCTCGAGGGTATTAAATATTTCTTTTTTTATATCGGTTTTCAATTTTTATTCAATATTATTTTCACAAAGTAATTTAACGAAACCGTAAGATAAAAAATATTCGTACAACTAAATTGTTATTCGAATAAATAAAAAAAGCCACTCTTAATGAGCAGCTTAATTTAAGAAAATAATTTATCTAAATTTCGTCATCTTCTTTGTATCTATATGTCAATTCCCCGTCCAATAGCTGTTGAAGAGCAACCTGGTGCGGTTTAGGTCTATTTTCAAATTCAACAGAAATTTTTGCAAGCTCGGAATTATCTCGCTCGTCAAGCTCATCTTCTAATCCCGGGACTAATGAACCGGCTAAAGTATTATATTCAAGACGGTTATCATCGTTTATTCTGCGGGCTTTTCTTCCCACAACAGCAATACCTTCATATAAATTAGCTGCTACTTTATCAAAATCTCTTAAATCAAGGGGTGTTATATTCATAGTATTATTCCTTATATTTCTTTTTTTACAATTTCTTTAACTTTGTTAATCGCATTTTTCAAATCATCATTTATTACCGCATAATCGAACTGGCTTTCGAAACTTAATTCCATTTCAGCTCTTTTAACACGTTTTATTAAATCATCTTCTGTTTCAGTATTTCTTTTTACCAAACGAATTTTAAGTTCCTCAATACTCGGGGGAACAATAAAGATTAATACGGAATTCGGATAAACTTTTTTAATCTCCAAAGCACCTTTAACGTCAACTTCAAGAACAACGGATTTTCCTTCAGTAAGGTTTTGTTCAACAACTTTTTTTAAAGTTCCGTAATAATAATCATAAAATTGTTCCCATTCAATAAAACGTCCGGAATCAATTTTTTTCTTAAACTCATTTTCCGAAATAAAATAATAATGTTTCCCCTCAATTTCGTCAGAACGTTTTTTTCGCGTTGTAGCCGAAACAGAAAAAACCAATTGGGGAAATTCCTTCAGCATTGTTTTTACAATTGTCGATTTTCCGGAACCGCTCGGTGCCGAGAATACAAATATTTTACCTCTTTTTACATTCAACTTTTACTCAATGTTTTGGATTTGCTCTCTCACTTTTTCTAATTCTTCTTTAATAAAAATTCCAAGATGAGAAATTTCCGTAGAGATTGTTTTACTGTTAATTGTATTGGCTTCCCGATTCATTTCCTGTGTTATAAAATTTAATTTTCTTCCCGCTTCTTCCGATTGTTCCAATGTGTCTATGAACATTTTTATATGGCTTTCAAGCCTCACACATTCTTCGGTTATATCAAATTTTTCGGCAAGTATTGCAAGCTCAAAATTTAAGCGTTCCGAATTATTTTCCAAATCTTCAAAAAGTTGTATTGCTCTGTTTTTTAATTTTAAGAAATAGCTGTTTACCGATGGTCTGCTTGCCGAGTTAATTTGCCCAACCGTTTTTTGTATATTAATAACACGCGTTTTCAAATCGGTTGTTAATTCCATGCCCTCTTTTAATCTCATTTCTTTAAAATTTTCGAGAGCTTTTCCGATTGATTTTTCAACTAATTGATATTCATCTTCAACATCTAAAACAGTGTCTGTCAAAAACATATTTTGAAACAATAAAATATTATCCAGCGAAATTTTATCATCGGTTTCAGAAGAATTTTTAAGTTCATTCAATATTCCGAGAGCAGATGTCAAACCATTTTTATCAACAAAAATTGGCTTACTGTCAGTCCCTTCCCTTTTAAAAAATATTGATAGTGTAACTTTCCCGCGTTTAATGTTTTTCTTTATTAAATCTCTTATTGAAAATTCTTTGTCTGACAAACTGCGAGGAATTTTAAGACTCAAATCTAGAAACCGACTGTTAAAACTTTTTATTTCCGTCTCAATAATTAGAGTACCGGATGAAATCACTCCTTTTCCAAATCCTGTCATACTTGAAATCATAACGCACCATAATAAAAAAAATGAATTATAAATTTACGGATTTTATAATAACTAAACGACTAAAAATTTTAAAATACTTGTTAAAAACTAAAAAGCTTCACCAATTCCAATATGAATTTGAAGAGTTCCGTCTTTTAAAAGTTTCTTTTTAGTTATTGGACGTCTATCATTCGGATCGTAAATTCTAAATCCGAAATCTATTCTAAACGGAGCAAATGTGCTATAATATCTAAAGCCGAAACCTGCTGCAACTGCAATGCTGTTCCATTGAATTTCTCTAAAAGCATTCCAAACATTGCCATAATCCACAAATAAAGCCGTACCGAAATTACCGAAAACTCTATTTCGTGTTTCAAATGAACCTTCCATAATTAAAAATCCACCGGGGGTAGCTCTTTGCAAAAATAACTGTTCTAATTCCACAATAGTCAAGTTTTGAGGAACTTCACCGGTAGATATACCCAAATCTCGTGAAGCCCAACCTCTAATTGAGTTGCTGCCTCCGGCATTAAACCGCTGAGTAATTGAAATATTATTTCTATTCCCTGAATATGCTTGCATGTAACCTAATTTGAATTTTATTCCAAATGCCGAAACTTTTGAGCTGTAAATTTCGGGGAATAACGAACCCGTAAACAAAAGCTTGTAATATAAAGGAGAGCCTGCAGAACTTTTTGAAGCACCGGTAAACAATCGCGAAAGTGCATTTCCGTTAGCTAATAGAAACGAAAGCTTATAACCTTTGGTTGGGAAAAGCAGACTGTTTGTTTTAATTGCGTCAAAATTTACACCGATTAAGGAAGTGTTGACTATCTGATTTTTATTTTCAGACGGAATATTATTTACAAATTCAGTCGCTGCCGAGTCTACGTTGTAGTCCGAAGGCAAACCGGCGGTATTGCTAATTTGGGTTTTTGCCAAACGGAACAAATAAGAATCCTGCAAAATTGTGTTAGAATGTTCAAAAGTAATAAACGGAACAAAACTTGTAAAATATACTCTTGGTGCAAGATCAAAATCCAAACTTATTTTTCCACCGTAAATAGTAGTACTATAATCTTGACGTCTTTTCTGCAGCGTTAAGTATGCTTCAAGTTTTGTTTGTATCAATTGTCCAAATAAAAATGGCTGCTCAACAATCAGTCTTGCATCCGAATACCCGTAAATATTTGAATCGACTAATGACGGATGGCTAATAAAATCTAAAATATTTTGAGCGGCAATTGATGTTTGCAGTGTTAGTTTTCTGGCATTTCCAAAAAAATTTTTCCGCGAATATCCGAGACTAAGCCCCAAATTAAAAGCATTATCCTCATTATTCAAAATTACTTCCGGCACTAATTCGTTCATTTTGCCTACTGTGGTTTTTACTTGTATTGGAACAGTTGAATTGCTTGTATCTGCAAGAAGAGGGGAAACAAATGCAGAAGAAAATAAATTTGTTCTGTATAGTCTAATTTGTGAACTGTTCAATTCATCATTGCTAAACAGAGAACCTTTTTTAATATCTACTATATCTCTAATTAAATCATCTTGAATAAATGCTTTTCCTTCACCTTTGGTTTCTATTAAAACATTGCTAATTTTATATCTTTTTGAAGGATTAAATTTCATGGTAACAGATACTTTTTTATATGTTGTATCCACATAAATGTCCGGTTGCTCGTAATAAAAAAACATGTATCCACGGTCTTGGAAATACTTAGTTGTATATGCCAAATCATTTAAAACATTTTTTTCATTATATATTGTTGTCGTATCAAGTTTAATTTTTTCTTCAGTAGCCTTTACAAACTTATCGGATACATTTTTAAGTCCTTTTTTAACAATATTTTTAAAATGATATGGAACACCTTCAGAAATTGTATAGTTCAATTCAACTTCAGAGTTCAATGTATCAACTATATAGTTATAATTGATTTTTATATCAAAGTATCCGTTAACTTTATAAAAAGTTTCCATTGAATTTATATCGCCCCTAATTAATGTTGAATCAAATGAGACTTTCTCAGCGCCAAACGGGCTAAATGAATAAATAAATTGTGATAACCACGACGGTGATTCTTTAGATATAATTATATTTTTCAGTTCGGAATCAGAATAAACAGAATTTCCGGCAAAATTAATTGACTGTAAACTTAGTTTGTTTTTTTGCTGCGAATAAATGTTCACTGAAATGGATTGCAAGCAGATAGTTAATATGAAAATATATTTGTAATTTATATTTTGAGCAAGTTTAACAATATTTTTAATTGTAGTACTCTTCATATTATTTTTTGATAATTACAGGAGTGCCTATTTTCACAACCGAAGCCAGTTCTTCTATATCTTCATTGCTCACTGCAATCGAGCCGTTTGTCCAGTTAAAAATAAAAGGGAGATTTTTAAAAATAATATCAAATTTTCCAATTCCTTCAATACCTATTTCAACAGATAATTTTGACTTGGGAAACATACAATTATTTTCTTCATGTGTTAAAATAATTTCTTGATATTCTTTTTTTGTTATAGCCCCATCCATTAAAGCATTTGCCGCATCTATTCTGTTGGGATAATTTAATTTCAAAAACATATGATATTTTGAAGTAGTATCGATAGAACAAATTTTATAATCTCCGGCAGGTGTAATATTATCGTAAATGTTTTTTTTTGCATGTATATTACTTTTACCAAAAACAGCTTTGTAAACTTTTAATAATTTCCCGTCAGAGTACAATTCCAGCTTATAATGTTGTTTATCAATTATGATTTTAGGACTATTAATCACCACAATTCCGTTTGCACCGAGTATTTCACGCAACGGTTCTTCCTCACTTCTAATAATAAAACCGTAAAGAATTACTCCGGCAAAAAAGACAAAAATACTTATTATGGAATAAACAATATTTCTTAACAATTGCTATCTCAATTTCAATACTGAAAATAAAATAAGATAATAAATATACGAAACAGCCACGTTGTAAGAAACACGTAATTGCAAATCAGTTTGCGAACACCACATGAATTGGTTTTCATTTCCTCCAAATGGATATCATTTTTTACTATTGGTTTTGAAATTCAATTGGAAATATTTTTTGCATTTTGAAAATTGTAAATCAAACAAAATCTTGAGATATTTATTTACTAAAAATTGGAGAAATCGTTTATGTCAAAAAATAATTATACTAAGTCAATGTTGAAAGAAAATGCACTTGAAAAGAAAGTGATTGTAATTACCGGAGGCGGCACCGGACTCGGAAAAGCAATGGGGAAATATTTTTCTTCACTTGGAGCCAAACTTGTTATTGCAAGCCGTAAAATTGAAGTACTTGAAGATACTGCCATAGAAATAACGTTGGCTACAGGACACGAAGTTTTCCCTATTAAATGTGATGTTTCAAATTATGCCGATGTTGAAAATATGCTGAACGCCGCTAAAACAAAATTTGGCAAAGTTGATGTATTGTTAAATAATGCAGCGGGAAATTTTATTAGTCCAACCGAAAGATTGTCCAATCGCGCATTTGACATAATTGTGAATATTGTTCTTCGAGGAACTTATAATTGCACACTCGCTTTCGGAAAAGACTGGATTGCCAACAAACAAAAAGCTTCCATTTTAAATATTGTAACAACTTATGCCTGGACGGGTTCGGGATATGTGGTTCCTTCTGCCGTTTCCAAAGCCGGAGTGCTTGCCCTTACACGTTCTCTTGCTGTAGAATGGGCAAAATACGGAATTCGTTCAAACGCTATTGCTCCGGGTCCGTTCCCAACAAAAGGGGCATGGGAAAGATTAGTTCCTGCTGACCTTGCAAAAAAGTTTGACTTCTCAAAGAAAGTACCGTTGCGGAGGGTTGGTGAACATCAGGAGCTTGCAAATCTTGCAGCTTATTTGGTTTCCGATTTTTCAAGTTATATTAATGGCGAAGTAATTACAATTGACGGCGGTGAATGGCTGCAAGGAGCAGGACAATTTAATATGCTTGAAATGGTTCCACAACAAATGTGGGACGAAATTGAAAAAGCAGTAAGAAAAGCAGGGAAAGAATAAATGAAAAAATTAAAATTAGTCTCTTGGAATGTAAACGGAATTCGTGCAATCGCCAAAAAAGGATTTCATAAATGGCTTGGGAATGAAAACCCCGATATACTTTGCCTACAGGAAACAAAGGCTTGGGAAGAACAACTTGACGAATCATTAACGAAAATAGATGGTTATCATTCCTACTTTTCGGAAGCATCTAAAAAAGGCTACAGCGGAACAGTGATTTACACAAAGGAAAAACCGCTCAGCGTAAAACACGGAATAGGTATTGATGAATTTGACAGCGAAGGAAGGTTTGTTATTGCAGAGTATGAAAATTTCACTTTATTTAATATATATTTCCCAAACGGTAAACGGGATAACGAAAGGCTCCAATATAAAATGGATTTTTATGAAGCATTTCAAAAACATGCAGTTGATTTAACAAAACAAGGGAAAAACGTGGTTGTTTGCGGTGATGTAAACACAGCTCACAAGGAAATTGATTTGGCACGCCCGAAACCAAATTCTAAAAGTTCAGGGTTTTTGCCCGTTGAAAGAGCTTGGATTGACGGATTTCTCGAAGCCGGATTTATTGATACTTTACGAATGTATAATACCAATGCCGAAGTTTACACTTGGTGGGACATGATTACACGGGCACGTACCAGAAACGTTGGCTGGAGAATTGATTATTTTTTTATTAGTCAAAGCTTAAAGGGAAATATTACTAATGCATATACTTTGCCGGATGTAATGGGTTCGGATCATTGCCCTGTTGGAATTGAGTTAAAATTTTAAGGATTTTTAAATACAACTTTGTTATTCGGAAATTCCTTTTCAATTTTATCTTTTAAAAGTTTTTCGATTGTGGAATACGCATTTAACTGATAAACAACACAGCACGCTTTTGCTGTTTCCGGAGCGTACATGAAAACTTCAAATTCATTTGTTGTTTCATTAAGTTTTATTCCGGCAACGAGATTCATTTCAGTAACCGACATTCCGTTTTCCGGGTCTTTTACGCTATTTAAAATTTCGGACAGTTTATTTTTTGTTTCCTTGTTCATTTTATAATCCTTTTATTAAGTATAATAAAATCGGGTGCCGATATTTGGAAACTCTATTTTAAAAGCATCTGTTATTGAAGACTCAATTTGGTTTTTACCCAAAAAGTTAAAGACAACACTGTACGTTTTGGCAGCTTCTTTTTGGTTTATATAGATGAAAAACTTTTCGGCAATTGTGTTATACTTTATGCCATCAATGATGTTTAATTTCAAAATAGGTACGCCGCTTCTTGGTTCTACCACAGTTTCTAAAATCTCTCCGATTTTATTTTGCATTTCTTTAGTCAAAACAAATCCTATAATTATTAATTACGATATAGAAAATGAATCAAGTCCTTCCAAATAAGATTCGAGAGTATTTAAGCCCAACAATGGTTTACTACTTTGTGGAAATATTTGCAATTTATTGTAAGTGAAGTTTTTTTCAATTTCGGAAGTATCAAAACCATCACTAAATTTATTAATAATTAAATTACCAACTGTTAAATTAAAATTATTCAGATTATCAACAATTAAATCAGATTCTGAAAATGATAATTTGTCTGGATTCAATACTAAATTTAAAACAGTTTTAGTTTTATTTTCAAAAACGGTTTTTACATTTGAATATTGTTCAATTTGCAAGTTGAGTTTATTCAAAATTTTGTCCCGTTCAATTTCCTTTGTTCCAAGTTTAACTTTTGTAATTATTTTTTTCTTTTTGATAATTGTATTTCGTAATTCAAGTAATTTCTGAAGCCACAACAAGGAAATTGTTGGCAGTCCAAGAAACTTAAGTGTTAATGCAGTCGGAGGCATATCAAAAATAATAAAATCCATATCGGTAAATTTTGCTCTTATTTCCTTGTAGGCAAGCAACAAAGCATATTCTTCAATACCCGGTGAAAACTTTATTATATCGAAATAATTTTCCAAATTAAAAGCGGTTAAATAGGCGTATGTTCTCTTAATCTGGAATTGAATGTCAGATAAATATTTATCAATCCAATAATTAATTTCGACTTCCTTAACAAGAAGATTGGATTTTACTTTAACCGGTTTTTCCGAAAATTTCATATCGAAAATATCGGATTGGTTGTGTGCAGGGTCCATTGAAACAAGCAGAACTTTTTTA
>CAZXDS010000020.1:0-27770 GCA_964639525.1 uncultured Melioribacteraceae bacterium
TTCGAAGGATGTGCAAAATTATTCCATTTTAGTTAGAGAAATAAATGAAAAGACTAATGACTTGAAAGATGTCCTTATCTACGATAATTCAAATCCTTCTGTCTTAGAAACCATTACTGCCGAGAAAGGAAAAATTTATTTTTCTAAAGATCACCAAAAATTAATCATGGATTTACAAAACGGCGAAATCCATGAATCATCAGTTAGAAATACTAATAATTATAGAAGGTTGGTTTTTAAAAGACATCAAATTGCAATGAACGCAGAACAATTCTCATACAGGCAAACATCATTTGGAAATAAACGAGGTGAACGTGAACTTGGGGCACAGGATATGCTGGCAATTGTTGATAGCCTTAGTACCATGAAGCAAAACTATCTTAATAGTTTAAATAAAAAATTAAAAGAACGATTTTTAGTACAGCCGACAATAGTTAGTTCTACAAATGGTGAGCGGAATAAGAACTTTAAATTATTGTTACTTCGAGTTAGAGAACGTGCTAAGAGAGCTGAATCGTCTCTAAAAGCGAGTACACAAGCACTTGAAAACAATTTACGGACTCAAAATAAATATTGGGTCGAAATCCATAAAAAATATTCACTTCCGGTAGCCTGTATCATTTTCGTGCTAATCGGGGCACCATTGGGCACAATGATGCGAAAAGGTGGCTTTGGGGTAGCTGCCGGATTTAGTTTAATATTTTTTCTAATCTATTGGTTCTTTTTAATCGGCGGTGAAAAACTTTCAGACCGTGGATTGCTTTCTCCTTTCTGGGGTATGTGGAGCGCGAATATTGGGCTTGGGATTTTTGGAATTTTCCTGGTTATAAAAGCGGCTAGGGAACGTGTTACTATTAAGTTTGATTTTTTAATGAAACTAATTCCAAAGCAATTTAAGCAAACTCCGTAAAAGTATGAAGAAAATTGACAAATACATTTCCAAGCAGTTTTTACAGACAATATTCTTTGCTCTATTGGTCTTTATGTTGGTTTTTATAATCATAGACATGTTTGAAAAATTGGATGATTTCATTGATAAGGGTGTTCAATCTTATATTATTCTTAAATATTACGTCGTATTTTTACCTGAAATAATTCGACTAATTTTACCGGTTTCCATTCTACTTGCCGGATTGTTTACTGTTGGCAAAATGGCTAACCAAAATGAGCTGACGGCTATTAAAGCAAGTGGTGTAAGTGTTTACCGTTTTATGATACCTTTTGTAGTAATTACATTTATCATTAGTTTATTTGCAGTATATTTTGGCGGATATGTTGTTCCTGCTGCGAATAAAGAACGTGTTTATATTGAACAAAATTTTATGCAAAAAGGATTAGTTTCGGCGGGTAGCAATATTATTTTTCAAGACACAAAAAATCGTATTGTTACTCTTTCTTATTTTGATATCCGAAACAATCAAGCCAATCGAGTTTGTATCCAACAATTTGATTCTACCGATGTAAATAAAATGGTCAGTCGCATTGACGCACAAAAAATGAAGTACGATACTTCTACTGCCGGCTGGATAATTATGAAAGGAGTAAAACGAATTTTTAAAGATGACCGTGAATATGAAGTAAGCTTTGACACACTAAAATCCGTTGCCCTTCATTTTAAGCCCGAGGAAGTAATAAAAAAACAGCGAAAACCCGAGGAAATGAAATTGTCGGAATTAAAAGAATATGCAATTGATCAATTACGAACCGGTAATAATCCTAATCGTATTGAAATTGAGTACTACTCTCGTTATGCTTTTGCATTTTCAGGGCTTGTAATTATCCTTTTCGGACTTCCTTTATCTTTTAATAAACGGCGTGGCGGACTGGCGGTACAATTCGGAATTAATTTGCTTATCACTTTTGTATATCTTCTTTTTATGAAAATCAGCCAATCCTTTGGTAAAAATGGTGTTTTTGACCCGATACTAACAGCTTGGCTCGCAAACATAATTTTCTTTGCTGCTGCGCTAATAAATTTATATCGCGTGAGAAAATAAATAAGGAATTAAGTAAATCCTATAGTATTAGCATATAAATTCGTGTTTTAAATGTAAAGATATTTCTATTTGATTTTTTTGTCTAATACCTGCAGCTTTGCCTCCATATTATATTTTATGAAACTTTGTTTACACACTTTACAGTACAGGTTACTAACAAAGTTTTTAAGTCAAATTGAATGTCGAACAAGGATTAACGATTTTTGATTTAAGAATTTTTATTACTTCGGAAATCGTTAATCGATGTTCCTTGTTCTTAAATCAATTTGTTTGCAACTTGTTGCGCTATGAACAATACGAAAAACTGAACTATCAACTATTTTGTTTTTAATTCAAATACACCATCCCAATTTTTATCCGGCGGCGTTTCCATATAGAACTGACACCGCTCAAGATAAGTCCACGAAGGTTTGTCGTCAGGGTTTTTCTGAATTGATTTATCAAAATATTGATAAGCTTCATTAAATTTTTTAACTTTATATTCTTCCAATCCTAATAGATAAAGTTTTAATCTTCCAATTTTTTCTACTGCTTCTGTATCATCCTTAAAACCGAGTAATTCAAAAATTTTTGTCGGTTTGGATTTCCCTTTAACTCTTACCGTATCAAGTAACCTAACGATAAATTTATCTTTGATTAAATTGTAAGTTTTTTCACTTACAATAACTCTTGTACCATACTGCTTGCTGGCACCTTCCAAGCGAGATGCAAGATTAACATTATCTCCCATTACCGTATAATCAAATCTTTTGTGACTGCCCATGTTTCCCACAACCACTTCTCCTGTATGAATTCCAATACGAATATCAATCTGGTCATTAGGATTGGATGAATATTGTTCACGCAAAATGTTAAGGGCTTTCCTCATCTCCATTGCGGTTGAGCATGCTTTTATTGCATGGTCTGCAAGTGGAATTGGAGCTCCCCAGAATGCCATAATTGCATCGCCGATATATTTATCCAATGTACCGTTATTCTTCAGCACAATCTCTGTCATTGCGTTGAGATATTCATTCATGAATTTTACTAATTCTTCCGGTGATTTTTTTTCAGAAAAAGATGTAAATCCAATTATATCGCTAAAAAGTATTGTAAGGCTCTTCTTTTCCCCACCCAACTTTAGTCTGTCAGGATTCTCAATAAGCTGGTTAACAAGAGCACTGCTGACATATTGAGAAAACATTCCTTTTATTACAACATTCTTTTTCCTTTCATTAAGAAAATTATATGCTGTACTGCCCAAATATCCTAATGCTATTGCAACAGAAGGACTAACAATTTCCGCCACCAAATTATTATTAGTAAATAAATAAAGATTAAATAAATAAACCAAATAAATTCCGGTTGCAACAATTATAACATTAAGTATTTCAAATAAATAATTGAATTTACTTTTGATCTGGCGTAAAAAGGAAGAAATAAAAAATATGAAAAGTGAAAGCAATACCACAGAAGTAACAGCATAAAATTTAGATTCTTTGTAAAGGAAATCGTTGCCAATTACATTTTGTATTGCATTGGCATGAAAATATACTCCGTAAATTTGGTTACTTCCCTTGTGTCCTCCTTGTGATACGGAAACAGGAATTAAATCCTGATCTTCCGGCATTGTTGAACCGATTAGAACAATTTTATCTTTAAATATCCCTGAATATAAAAGTCCAAAATCAGGATCATCCCACGTATTAATGTCTTCACCAACATCCAATTCATCAGTTGTTTTGAAAGACTTATCGTTTAGAACATCAATCAATGAAACTCGCTTGAATTTAGATTGAAGATTGCTACCGTAATAATTAATAAGATAGGAAAAATTATCAAACTTTGGAATTATTTTGCTGCCGAAAATAAAATTTCCGCCCTTTGATTTTGCCGAGTAATCGTTAGGTAATCCGTAATACTTATTTAATATTGCAAACCCAAAAGATGGAACTCTTTTTTTTGTAACCAATGATTTTGCATAGGGATAATATCTACGTGCAACTCCATCATCATCGTACGAAACTTGAACTAAACCAACAGAACTATCCGCACCAAAGAAAATATTATAATAATTCTCTTTAGCCTTTTGCTTAACTACAAGTGGCATCTTTTTAGTCGAAGTTATTTTTACATTTACTAATCTATCAAGAACGTTTTCCTGCTCAACATCTAATTTTCCGGCAACAACAACATTTTTATATTTTCTAATTACACTTTTTAATAACTCATCATTTTTAATAGAAAACCCGTCAGGATCTGACATTACAATATCAATACCGACTGCTTTTGCACCGGCAGCATTTAAGTTTTTTATCACATGTGCAAAAATACTACGGGGCCAAGGCCACCGATTATATGGGGAAGGAATTTGATCATAGCAATCTTGATTAATATCAACAATTACAATTTGGGAAGAATCATGCAATATAACATTACTACGCTCATCAAAACGTTCATCTAAAAATTTTAATTCTAAATCATTTAAAGGTTTAATAGTAAACAAATAATTCTGCGTTAAAAATACAGAAATAATTGCTGTGAAAATTCCGGCAAGAATTAATCCGGTATTCTTCTTGATTCTTTTTTTTAACCTAAACATAGGTCATTTATATTGTAACTTGTGCTGTTAACCCAAATATCGAATTGTAGCTTTGATTCTTAAGTTTATAATATCTTGCTTGAAACCCCAGCCTTAAATTTTCTAATAATTTATAATTGCCGTGTACATCAAAAGCTAACCTTTCAAGATCTCCAAAACTTGGTCCAAACGTAGCAGAAAAATTCAACTTATTATCAAAATAGTTAAACTTTCCACCGGCATTAAAAGTTGTATAACTATAAGATTTTCCACTAATCTCGCTGGATGAATATACGGCACTAAAAATACTGGAGAAATGGTCGCTCCAAGTACTCTTAAAATTAAGTATCCCTGATCTTATATCCGCATCAGAATTAGAAATGCTCCTATCATCACGGATTGATGAAGTATAGCTCAGTCTTGTGCTGTGTTTAATGCCTGCTGTAAAACCATATGAAACCGAAGCTGATATATTATTAGTAATATTATTAATTTCTAAACTATCAATTGAAGTACCATTATTATTATCGTAGTGCGAAAATCCAATAGTAATGTTAGGCAATCCGTTTCTTGGGTAAACTGAAACCGATGAATTTATTGTTTGGAAAACCGTAGTAGTAGGCTTAGTATTTTGAAGATTATCTTCTAAGTTTTCATACCCCACTGAAACAAATAATTTATTATCTAACAGATTAATTCTGTCCATAATATTAATACCTTTAATATCGGTTCTAAGATAAGATTGACCAAAAGACCGATAATCATTACCTCTATAAATGTATGAAGCCTTAAGATTATTTTGAAAATAATTAAATCTAACTGCGGATTCCCATGCCAATGAAGAAAATTTCTCAGGGTTTAATGGACCAACAAATTGATTAAATGTAAGAAACGGTGAAATATATGATTTTAATTTTTTTGCATCATCAACTGAAATACTGCTAAAACTTCCGTGCCCAAATAAACTATCTATTTGAGCATCGCTAAGCTCCCCCGTTGAAATATCAGTGTTAAACACACTTACTGCAGCCTGCCCTGAAATTTGAATTCTTCTCCGGTCGAATTTCAGATTAAGATTAGTCCCAAACACAGCATTTTCTTCGGGTTTGCCACCAAATGCAATTGAAGAATAATCATCTTTTGAATGAAGATAAGTAAGACCAAATTTATAATGTGAGCCTTCGGTATAGGTATTAGCAGCAAATAAATCACGATTGAACGTCCCAAAATTGACTCGCCCAAAGGGTGCGCCGTATTTTGCGGGATCTATTCTTATAACATTTGATTGTAATGGATCTTGAGTCAATGTTTCAACAAGCTGTCCTTCAACGGATCTGTTAATTTGTCCATATGAAGTTTGAAGATTGAAAAACCCTAATCTTATTTCTCCGGTAACACCACGAACTCTTTTCCCCTCCAAAATTAAATTAGGATAAGTCGGGAAATTGTCTCCAACCATTAAATTTAACCAAGAATTTGACAGTTGTGCGGAAAATCTATCTTGAGGTTGTAATCCCGATTTTTCTTCCGAAGTAACATAAGCTCGCGCCTTGAATTTCCAATCTTGATAATCACCTTTAAATTTTAGCGATACATTATTATACCAAGTATCATTTTGGTTAAACCTTTCTGTCCTCGATTCTGCTTCAATATCAAACCCGTAATTAAATCTATTTCCGTATATTGATGAGCTTTCATCAACAATTACTCCGAACTGTTCTGCAATAGAATGATATAATGTTCCGTCATTCTTGTAAACTTTAATTTTTAATATATGACTTCCATCCTTAATTGGAACTTCCAAATTATCAGGTCTCAAAATTAATAAATCATCGGCAAACAAAACTAAGGAAGTAACATCAGTACCATCAATATAAATTTTTGTGGCTGCCTTGTTCACTGAAATGGGAAGACGTAACAATGAAACTGTAACTAACAAATCACTTAGGTTAGTTATTTCACCCTTTTGCGGACTAAGAACTATAATTTGTTTATCTTTTTCAGAAGCCGGTTTAATATCAATTTTTAGCGGGGATGCCAAATTTGGAGCTCCGAGCGGATATGATTCAATTTTACCGTTATTTAGAAAAATTCTTATGAAATATTCAACATAAGGAGGTTGAATATCTTTATCCGGAATAGAAACAGTAGCATTTCCGCCAACAAAGTTCATTTCCTGAACTGAATACTCGCTTTGCCCAAACAACCGATAGACAAAATCTATTTTATTAATCGCAGAAGGCTGCAAAACTACCGCATTAACAACAAGAGGTTCCCCTTCCTTAGCGTTTGATATTTCTAAATCGGAAATATAATTACTAACTTGCGAATAAATTTTCACATTAAATAAAGCAATAAAAAAAATAAGTGCTACTATAAAATAAGATTTTAGATTAGGTAAGGTTTTTTTTCCATTCATTGTCTCGCCCCAATTAATGTTAAAATATATTTATTTAAAAATATGCAAAATATTCACATTAAAAAATTATAGCCCAACGACAAAATGCAATTGGGCTATAAAGTTAGAAATATTTATTTTTGCTTTTCAAGAATTTCAATCTCGTAATCACCGCTTTCGGTTTCAATCTTATACTTAACAGTTTTTACGCTCTTTACTTTTTTCAAAAGGTTTAAACTTTGTTTTTTAGTTTTTTCAATCTTAACAGTACCGTCAGCAAGAATTAAGGCTGAGTTACCGGCACCAACTGAACCGGATTGCTTCGTTCCTTTTCTCCCTTTCACTTCAATTAACCCTTCTTCCACAACAAGCAGTGTTTCATCCATATTAACTTTGAAAAATCCTCCGGTACCTCTTATGGAAGCTAATCCGGTTGGCGTTGTAAAATTAAATTCTTCATCCTCTTTCTGCTTTTTTACTTTGAAACCAACAATACCTGATTCAATATGTGTTTCCTTATCCTCTTTTACACCATCAACGTTGCCGTAAACATGAACTATAGATTCAGCCCTGATAAGTAAAACCGAACCATCAAGAAATGAGACAACAGCAAGTGAACGCGTTCCTGTTTTAATCCCATCACCACTTTTGAGTGGAATTCCCTTTTTTGCTTCTGCCCACTCCGAGTTATCCGAACTGTTGAAACTCACATTTTTTACAACTTTTTTCAAAACAGCAATTGTTTTTGCTTTATCTTTGGCATATAGACTGGAGAAAAGAAATCCAACAATACAAAAAAATATGATACTCTTTCTCATAACAAATCCCAATTTTTATTAAAAATACATGTACGATAATACTTTAAATATTTATTATTTAATATTATTACAATTTTTTCATACTTATTACTAAGTCCGGATTCAATTTAATATAATTCAATAATGCTGATATTTCTTCATATGTTAAAGGACTGCCATCAGGTTTACGTATATTTTTGATTGAAATTTCTCCATTTGCAACTTTATTCCAAAAATCACTGCCAAGTTGCCCGCCTAAAATAGAGGCAATATCAATAAACTTCTTTTCAATAACTTGAGCTTTATCAGGAGTGAAACTATTTAGATAAAAATTAATGATATTGCTTTCAATTTCACTACCGCCATTAGGACCCGGTATATTTGCAACTACTTGCATAACAATTTCGTCACCGGGCAGCCATTCTCTTTCTCTAATACTGCTAAGATTCACAACCGTAGTCAAACCTACATTTTTATTCACATAAAGTGAACCGGATTTTAGCGATTCTTCCAAGCCTTCGGTTCTATCTTTCCGAACATTTGCCAATACTGTATAACTGCCTGCACCATTCACTTCAGACCAAGATGCCATAACGCTAAACGCATCTTGCGTGCTTTTAGGCTCGGGACTTAGTAATGTTAAAGTTTGTGCAGGATTAACAAACTCCAATACTTTTGTATCGGTTGCCAACTGATTGCCGTTTTCGTCCAAAAGTATCCCAATTAGTTTATAAGTTCCTGTAGGTTTTCCAAGTTTGATATTAGTAGAAACCAGATCGGAATTTGAACTCGTAGTTTTAATTACAATATCATTACCTACATCATCATTGTAAAAATCACGGGCAGAAAAAACTTCAGTTGTGAATGAAAATAATTGTTCAAATCCGCTGCTTTCATTCTGTTTCCATTGAACAACCCCTTTAAAAGCAACTTGAGCACCTTTAGGATTAATCTGCACAAAAAAGATTCGCGGCATTCCGGTAAGATCGTTAGAAGTAGCAAATGCAGCAAAATCAATTTGAGGCAAAGGCTCAAATACTTGCAGTGTTAATGAAGATTGCGCATTAATATTAAATATGCTAAATATAAATAATATTAATGTTACAAATATTTTAGTTTGAAGTTTCATTTTAACCTCGCTTAATTTTCTTAAGAAAGAAATTCAAATAATGACAACTAAATTTTGTTCACTAATATTTTAGTAATCAATATTTCTAATAAGAAGATACTTTTAAAAATGTATTTTACAAGTCCTCTCATCACTTGTGTATTACAAATCACAATAAATATTTAATTTATTTTTTCCGGGTCAGCATTATTTATAAAACCGAATTGGGGATTATTTTGATTGTCGATTTTTATTTCACCGAACTTTGTTTCAAACTTTGTGATGTTATCCTCAAGTGCACGCAATAGCATTTTTGCATGTTGGGGGGTTGTTATAATTCTGGCATGAACTTTTGCTTTGGGTATGCCCGGGACAACCCTCGTGAAATCAATAATAAATTCTGCCGGTGAATGTGAAATAATTGCGAGATTTGAATAAATACCCTCAGCTTCTTTTTCGCCGAGTTCAATATTAATTTGCTGTGATTTCTGTTCTTTATTTGAATTCATAAAATTACCAATTAATTATAAAAAAAATACCCGCAACTCATTATCAATTTAACAAATTGTGGGTATAAAATAAAAAGATAAAAACTATTTTCTAAGTTCATCTGCTTTTTCAAATGCAGATTTTGATTTATCAGATTTGCCTAAGTTTGCATAAACTTTTCCCAAAAGTTCCCACAGTGCAGGATCTTTTGAGCCATCGGCAGTTTGAACATATTTTTCCAAATAAGGAAGGGCTTTTTCAAACTTTTCTTTATATCTATCACTGATTTTTTCTGCTGCCTCATCTTGCTGCCTTATTTCACCGCCCCATTTAACATAAGTAACAGCAATATTATAAATCGCATTTGCATAATTTGGATCAATTTTTAGAGCCTCTGAAAATTGTTCTTCAGCCAGAGCATATTTCTTGTTCTGCAGTAATAACGAACCGTAATTATATCTATTGCTTTTGCTATCAGGATGAGATTCAACCAATTCTTTTGCTTTGCCCATAGCAACATCTTCTTTATGAGCTCCAATATACGAATTGAAAAGATGATTATTAATGTTGTCATCAACCGGATATGCTTTGTGTCCTTCTTCAAGTATTGATATCGCTTTGTCATAATTCTGTATTGAAGCAACACTGTCGGCAACATTACCACCGTTTTTAAATTCAATCATTTGGTTAGCAGCTTTCGTATAATAAATTTCACCCAAACGACCATATGCGTCAGCTGATTTCTTTAGTTTCAACATTGCTGTCAAGGGTTCAATGGCTTTGTCGTACATTCCTCTGCTCAAATAAGCATAAGCTAAGTTGTTATAAGTGTCAGTAGAATCCGGCTGACATTTTATTGCATTGTTAAAAGCTGAAATTGCTTTATCGGAAAACATAACTATACTATCTTTTGAAGTTACCCGACTTGATCTGTTATAATATGCTACTCCTTTGTTAAAGTTATCAGCCCAATGGAATTTTTTAGCATTGTCAATTTCTTTACTAAATTTTTTACTGATAGCTAATGATTTATTATAGTTATCAAGCATATTAGGTATGTCTTTGTTCTCACCATAAACATAGCCCAGAAGATAAAAACCCTCATCACTCTTCGGGTTTTTCTTTATTTCTTTTAGTAAAACTTCTTTGGCTTTTACTAAGTTTTTCTGCTGAATATAAAGCTTTGCACTTGTTAATTCAGTTGATGCACAAGAAAAGGCGGACAAACCTATAACCATTGAAATTATTGATAAATAAACAACTAATTTTTTCATTACTTCTCCAAATAATTTGATAAATATAATGTCAAAAATTACCAATTTACAATTGGATAGTCAATGTGATTAAATTCGGTTTCAAAATTATTTTTATGAAACAATCGAACAAAATTATGCTTTCATAAATTGCTTTTACAAATCAAAAAGAATATTTTTATTATTCATTTTAAAAGGAAATAAGAGCTATTATGACTACAGAAGAAATTATTCGTGAAGTTCCAAAAGTACAACTACACGACCATCTTGACGGGGGGCTACGACCTCAAACAATAATTGATATTGCAACTGAAATTAAATATGATAAGTTGCCCACCAGCGATCCGCAAAAATTAGCCGAATGGTTTCATCGCGGTGCTAACAAAGGAAACCTTGTTGAGTATCTGCAAGGATTTGAACACACTATTGCAGTTATGCAAACAAGCGAAGCACTGGAAAGAATTGCTTTTGAAATGATGGAAGATATGTACAATGACGGAGTTGTTTATATTGAAACCCGCTTCGCACCGGTTTTTCATACACAAACGGGTTTACATTACGATGACATTATTAAGGCTGTGTTAAACGGCTTGGAAAAAGGGCGTGAGAAATACGGCGTTGGTTTCGGACTTATTTTGTGCGGAATGCGAAATATGACTAACTCGTTAGAAATTGCCGAACTTGCTGTAAATTATCGCGATAAAGGTGTTGTAGGTTTTGACCTTGCCGGTGAAGAAGGTGGATATCCGCCTAAAAAACATCTTGAAGCTTTTCAATTTATTCAAAGAGAAAATTTTAATATAACAATTCACGCCGGAGAGGCATTTGGAAAAGAATCCATTTGGCAGGCAATTCAATATTGCGGTGCACACAGAATCGGACACGCTACAAGACTAATAGACGACATTGTATTCGACCAAAATGGTGATATTGCCGCACTTGGTGAACTTGCTCAATATGTTTTGGACCAAAGACTTCCGTTGGAAATTTGCTTACTTAGCAATCTGCATACAGGTGCAATTGATAAGTTAGAAAATCATCCATTTAAAAAATTATTTAATCAAAAATTTCGTGTATTCTTAAATACCGATGATAGACTGATGAGCAACACAACATTGACTAAAGAATATTTAACGGCTACAGAATTATTTGGTATTACACTTGAAGACATCGAAAAACTGAACATCAACGCTATGAAGTCTGCATTTATCCATTACAACGACCGAATAAAATTTATTTACGATGTAATTAAACCGGGTTATCAAAAAGTAAAAGAAAAATTATTATCACTTAACATATAAAAAAATGAAAAGAAAATTATTTAAAAACTATCAATACAATTTTGATAAAAATGAGAAAAAAGTATTGATCAATTTTTGTAAGCAAGCAACAAAACAAATGGTGGGAAACGAGCAATTCAGAAAAGATATTATCTCATTCAATTCCATTATGGATAAATTATCTACAGATCAAGAAGAAATAAAATTAACTAAAGACGAAAAAATAAGATTAGTACTTCAATTAAAAGAGAACTCTAAATTTTTAAAAAAGAAAATGGATGGAAGCTGGTTTTTTGTTAAATGGTTTTATAAATCGGTTTACAACCAATACGCAAGCTTATTAACTAATCATTTTAGTGAGTAAAAAATGGAAACTCAAAAAAGAATTATCCATGCGCCGCACGGAACAAAGTTAAACACCAAAGGCTGGATTCAGGAAGCAGCGTTAAGAATGCTGATGAATAATTTAGACCCTGAAGTAGCCGAAAAACCCGATGAATTAATCATATACGGTGGTTCCGGTAAAGCAGCGAGAAACTGGGAAGCTTATGATGCAATTATCGATTCACTCAAAAAACTTGAAAATGATGAAACTCTAATTGTTCAATCAGGCAAACCTGTTGCTGTTTTTAAAACATATAAAGACGCTCCGCGTGTATTAATTACAAATTCAATGCTTGTACCCGATTGGGCTAACTGGACTGAATTCAGAAAACTTGAGTCACTGGGACTTACGATGTACGGTCAAATGACAGCGGGAAGCTGGATTTACATCGGTACTCAAGGCATTCTGCAGGGAACTTATGAAACATTTGCTGAGTGTGCCCGACACCATTTCGGCGGTTCCCTCGCCGGTAAATTTCTACTTACCGCCGGAATTGGTGGAATGGGTGGTGCCCAACCTCTCGCGGCTACAATGAACGGAGCTGCTTTTCTCGGAATTGATGTAAATATTGAGCGACTTGAAAAACGAATTGAAACCGGCTATTTAGATATTATTGCAAAAAATCTTGATGAAGCCATCGATTTGGTTATAGAAGCAAAGACAAATAAAACCGCACTATCTGTTGGTTTAGTTGGAAACGCCGGTGAGATTCTTCCTCAATTATTAAGAAAGAATATTATTCCTGATGTTTTAACGGATCAAACTTCTGCTCACGATACTCTTAACGGTTATGTTCCAATGGGAATGTCTTTTGAAGAAGCAGTGATGTTACGAAAAGGAAATCCTACTAAATATATTGCACTTGCAAAAACAACAATAGTTCAACATGTTAAAACCATGTTGGAAATGCAGAAACGGGGAGCAATAACTTTTGACTACGGAAATAATATTCGGGGTGAAGCAAAAGAAAACGGTGTTGAAAATGCCTTTGATATTCCCGGATTTGTCCCTGAATTTATTCGCCCGTTATTTAATGATGGAAAAGGACCTTTCCGCTGGGCAGCTCTTTCGGGTAATCCTGAAGATATTTATATTACCGATCAAGCAATTATGGATACTTTTCCGGAAGATGAAGCTTTAATACGCTGGATAAAACTTGCTCGGGAAAAAGTACATTTTCAGGGTTTGCCATCTCGAATATGCTGGCTTGGATATGGTGAAAGAGCAAAAATGGGTAAAATATTTAATGACTTGGTCGCTTCAGGAAAAATTGAAGCTCCTATTGTTATTGGCAGAGATCATTTGGATTGCGGTTCGGTTGCCTCGCCATACAGAGAAACTGAAGGGATGAAAGACGGTTCGGACGCTATTGCCGATTGGCCAATACTACTTGCTATGCTAAATGCAGTCGGTGGTGCAAGCTGGGTTTCGGTGCATCACGGTGGCGGTGTTGGAATTGGGAAATCAATCCATTCCGGAATGGTGGTTGTTGCTGACGGAACTGATGAAGCAGCTAAAAGGTTAGAAAGAGTACTTACGTATGATCCGGGAATGGGAATTGCACGCCACGCTGACGCCGGATATCAAAAAGCAATTGATAATTCAAAAAAGTTTAATATTAAAATTCCAATGATTAAATAAATTTACATTAAGAGGTTGTTATGAAAGTACAAATATTATTAGCAGATAAGTTTCCTGACAAATATGTTCAGCTACTTAGAGATCACGATTTAGATGTAACTTACGAACCGAAACTCGGTGAAAACGATTTACCCGAAGCCGCAAAAGAAATGGATATTCTTGTTGTACGCTCTACAAAAGTAAATGCCACAACTATTGATAGTTCGTTAAAACTAAATCTTATTATTAGAGCCGGTGCGGGATATAACAATATTGATATCCCAACCGCGAATAAAAAAGGAATTTATGTTGCAAATGTACCGGGGAAAAACTCCATTGCAGTTGCTGAACTTGCGATTGGGCATATGATTGCTCTTGACAGAAAAATTCCCGATAATGTTATTGATTTTAGAAATGGAAAATGGAACAAGGCAGAGTATTCAAAAGCTGAAGGGTTATTTGGAAAAACTCTTGCTATTGTAGGTTATGGAAACATCGGTAAAGAAGTTGCTAAACGTGCCATTGCTTTTGGAATGAATGTTTATGTAAAAGACATTACAAGAATTGAAGGATATGGAATAAAGGACTTTTCTGAATTTGATAAGACACTCCCTATTGCAGACGTAATTAGTGTGCATCTTCCCGTAACACCCGAGACCAAAAATTTATTTAACGACACAATGTTCGGGTATATGAAAAAGGGTACTATTTTTATTAATACATCAAGAGCTGGCGTTGTTGATGAAGAAGCTCTTTTAAGAGCAATTGAAAGTAAAAACATTAGAGTAGGCTTGGATGTTTTTAAGGATGAACCTGAAGGAAAAACCGGAGAAGTAACCTCCATTTTACAAAATAGCCCGAATGTTCACGTTACACATCATATCGGAGCTTCAACTCAGCAGGCTCAAAATGCGGTTGCTGAAGAAACTGTTAAAATCATTTTAGATTTTATAAATAGCGGTGTTATTGCTCATTGGGTAAATAAAGCAAGACCGGCAAAAACACATTTTCAGTTGGCAGTTAAACACTACGACAAACCCGGTGTTCTTTCCGGAGTTATGGAGATATTGAAAGACCAGGATATGAATGTGGAACAGGTTGAAAATATTATCTTCGATGGTGGATTGGTTGCTTTGTGCAGCATGACATTAAACAGCCCGCTGAGCAGCGATATTTTAGCAGCAATACAAAATAGTCCTGAAGTAATGTCCGTTTCTCATGTAGCTTTGTAAATTTTAGTATTACTTAATAATCCTCTAATAGAACTTTTATTAGAGGATTTTTTTTGCTTTAAAATAAGAACAGCCGCCCAAAAGCAGCTGTTAAAATAATAAAAAGAATAATCAGTTTTATCTCTGATTTTTATCTTTAATTCTTGCAGCTTTACCGGAAAGACTTCTCAAATAATAAAGTTTTGCTCTTCTAACTTTACCTTGTTTAAGCAATTCAATTTTAGCAATTCTTGGTGAGTTAAATGGGAAAATTCTTTCAACCCCAACTCCGCTTGCCATTTTTCTAACTGTAAAAGTTTTACCTTGTCCGCCACCGCGAATACTAATAACATTTCCTTCAAATGGCTGAATTCTTTCTTTATCACCTTCAATAACTCTAACGTGAACTTTAATTCTATCGCCTGAGTTAAAATTTGGATAATCTGAACGTAATTCCTCACCTAATAATTCACTTACTTTATTCATCGTTTACTCCAATCTATTTTTGTTTTTCCATTTTTCAGTTAATATTTTTGATTGATTTTCTTTCCACTCTCTAATTTTTTTATCATTACCTGACAACAGTACTTCAGGAACTTCCATATCACGATATTTTGCCGGTCTTGTATAAAACGGAGCTTCTATCATTTCTTCATCCATAAAAGAATCTTTCAAAGCAGATTCACTATCACCAAGTACACCTGGAATTAGTCTAACAATTGAATCCGCAATAATAAGAGAAATAAGTTCTCCGCCACTCAAAATAAAATTTCCTATTGAAATTTCATCAGTTGCAAAAGTTTCCCTTACACGATCATCAATTCCCTTGTAATGTCCTGTAACAATCAAAATATTTTCAGCAATAGAAAACTTATTTGCCAAATTTTGATTATATGTTTTTCCTCCGGGTACAGTGAAAATTATGTGGTCATATTTCCGCTGACTCTGTAATTCCTCAATACACAAAAAAAAAGGTTCCGGTTTCAAAAGCATCCCGGCACCACCGCCAAAAGGTTTATCATCTATTTGTTTGTGTTTATCAAAAGCATAATCACGCAAATCATGAACATGTATTTCGACAAGCTGTTTATCTTGAGCACGCTTAACAATACTAATATTAAGAGGACTATCCAATAATTTAGGTACCGCTGAAATAATATCAATCCTCAACATCTTCAACCAACTCATAATTTTCATTCAAATAAATAGTTTTACTCTGAATGTTAACAGATTTTACTGCATCCTGAGTAGCCGGAATAATAAATTCTTTATTGTTATTATCTTTAATAAGATAAGCATCATTTGCCGGTAATATCAATACATCAATCAAATTTCCAATGAACATACTGCCCTTATAAACCAAACACCCAACAAGATCGTGAACAAAATAAGTATCCTCGGGTAACTGAATTTTGTCTGAGCCTTGAATATATAATTTACTTTTTAACAGAGTCTGTGCTTTATCAGCAGTATCAAAATTTTTAAATTTTAGAAAAATTTCCTTTCCGTTAATAACAGAATCAGAAATTATTATTGGCCTAAAAGCACCAAAAATTTCAATTACGGCTTCCTTCAATCCTAAAAAACGATCGGAATAGTACGAGAAAGATTCAATGGAAACAAATCCGTTTCTATCAACAGATTTTATTTCAGCAATTAAAACCAACTCATCCAAAATATCAATTAATCCAATATTTTTAAGATTGCTCTTTTACCTTCCTTCGCTGCAATTGCAGTCAATAAGGTTCGCATTGCTTGAGCAGTTTTTCCCTGCTTGCCAATAACTTTGCCAACATCATCACTGCCAACTTTAAGAGCAAGCTCAATAGTTCTATCGTTAGGTGTAGTCTCCTCAATAACAACACTATCGGGATTATCAACCAAGTGTTTAGCAATGAATTCAATAAATTCCTTCATGAGATTACCTGTATGTATTTTAGAAAAAGAGGGCACTACATTTAAAAGTGCAGAAACCAATAATAAGAAAATATAGTTTTTCTCTTTACTTACTCAGCATCAGAATCTTCGGAAACCGTACCCGTTGCTTCCGTCGCACTGTTCAATTCCTCTGAAACCTCTTCTTTTATAACTTCTTCAACTACTTTGCTCTCTTCCTGAATTTCAGCTTTTTTTTCATCAACTAAAACTTTTTTTTCTGCTACTTTTACTTTCTTCGCAGCTTTAGCTTCATGCAAACTAAAAAATTCATTCATTCTTAATTCTATTTTAGCTTCGTCTAATCCTTCCTTTACGAGTTCACGCTTTAAAAGAATTCCGCTTTTACTTAGCAAATTTTTAACAGTTTGAGTAGGCTGTGCACCAACACTTAACCAATACATTGCCCTATCCTCTGCAATAGCAACTTTAGCAGGATTAGTTAGGGGATTATACGAACCAATCGCTTCAATAAATTTACCATCTCTTGGAGAACGCTCATCTGCAGCAACTACTTTATAAATAGGTTGCTTTTTCTTCCCCATTCTTCTTAATCTTAACTTAACAGCCAAATTTGTAAACCTCCGTTTATTTTATACTTTTTCTAATTAAATCGATACTTATTATTCATCCGAATATTACCGGATTTCATCATTTTTTTTCCGCCTTTAGATTTAAACATTTTCATCATTTTCTGCATTTCATTAAATTGTTTAATCAGGCGATTTATATCCTGAATTGAATTTCCACTACCTCGGGAAATTCTTTTCCTTCTACTTCCATTCAATATTTTAGGGTTCTTCCTTTCTTTTGGGGTCATTGATTGAATTATTGATTCAACTTTTACCAACTGATTATCATCAATATCAGCTGATTTTAGCTGTTTCCCTAACCCCGGAACCATACCTAACAATGATTTTAAAGAACCCATCTTTTTTATCATCTTAATTTGCTTAAGAAAATCTTCAAAATCAAATTTATTTGAAAGTAATTTTTTTTCTAAATCTTCCGCTTCTTGCTTATCAATATGTTCTTGAGCTTTTTCAACTAGCGAAATCACATCGCCTTTGCCCAAAATTCTAGAAGCTAATCTATCCGGATGAAATATTTCTATTGATTCTAAATTTTCACCGAGACTCAAAAATTTAATTGGTTTTTCTACAATGGCACGAATTGAAAGTGCACAACCGCCTCTAGAATCACCATCCATTTTTGTAAGAACAATTCCGTCAAATGCAACCTGATCATGAAATGCTTTCGCTGAATTTACGGCATCCTGACCGGTCATTGAATCAACAACAAATAATGTTTCATATGGATTAACAAACTTTTTAATGTTTGTAATTTCATCCATTAAATTTTCATCAACATGCAGACGTCCGGCAGTATCAATGATTACAGTATTTAATCCGTTTTCTTTTGCATAAGAAACAGAATCACGTGCAATTTTAACTGCATCCTTACTTCCATCAATTGAAAAGACAGGAACATCAATCTGCTGACCAAGTAGTTTTAACTGGTCAATTGCAGCAGGACGATAAATATCTGCTGCTGCTAACAATACTTTTCGATTTTTGCTTTTTAAACTTTTCGCAAGTTTTGCACTAAAAGTAGTCTTGCCGGAACCTTGAAGTCCAACCATTAAAATTACCGTTGGGCCGGATGGATTTATTCTTAGCTCACGGTTGCTTGTTCCCATTAATACTGTCAATTCATCATAAATAATTTTTGTGATAAGTTGACCTGGAGAAACAGAAGCTATAACTTCTTTACCAAGTGCTTTTACTTTTACATCTTCAATAAATTGTTTAGCTACTTTGTAATTTACATCAGCATCTAAAAGAACGCGGCGGATTTCTCTTAGGGTATCCGCAATATTTTTTTCGGTTAATCTACCTTGACCTGTTACTTTTTTAAGAGCTTTATCAAGCTTAAGACTTAAATCTTCTAACATATAATAATAAACATTTTAATTAAGCATCTTGTAAAGCATTTGCACCGGAAACAATTTCCAAAATTTCATTAGTGATTGCAGCCTGTCGCTCTTTGTTATAAGTAAGCTGTAAAGAACGGATTAAATCCTTTGCATTTTCAGTAGCCATATCCATTGCAGTCATTCGTGCACCAAGTTCTGCCGCATATGATTCAAGCAACACTCTCCACATCTGGGCATTTAGTTCCTGCGGAATTAATGTAGTAATTATGCTTGATTTATCCGGTTCATAAATATAATCAACGGAAGTTTCATCTTGCAAATCCGAATTTTCGGTATTATTTAATAATGGCAAAATCTGTTGAGATATTGTAATTTGCTGAGCAACTGACTTGAATTTATTGTAAACCAAATAAACTCTGTCATATTCTAACGATTTGTATTTATTTACAATTTCCGAAACAAACGCCGAAGCAAATTCAAACTTTAATTTTGAAGAGAATATATCCGTATAGGATTCAACAATATTAATATCTTTATTTGAGAAAAAATCTTTCCCTTTTTTACCGATACATATTAAAGAAAGATTACCGGATTCCGAAACAGATTTTAGTTCACCATAAATAAGTTCTTGCGCTTCTTTTATAACATTCACATTAAAACCACCGCAAAGCCCGCGATCGGAAGTTACCAACACAACAGCTACTTTTTTAACATCACGTTCTTCAAGCAATGGATGAGTGAAACTCTTTTCAACATTCAGTAACCTTTGAAGCATTGATGAAATACCACGCGCATAAGGACGAGCATTAATCATATTTTCTTGGGCACGACGTAATCTTGCCGCAGCAACCATTTTCATTGCACGTGTAATTTTTTGTGTGTTTTTTACACCTACAATTCTTCGTTTAATATCTCTTAATGTTGCCATAAATTACTCAACTATACACTTGGTTTAAATTTAGCACTAAATTCAGTAAGCGTTTTTCTTAATTTTTCAACAAGCTCTTTTGATAGAACTTTTTTTTCGCTGATCTCAGTAAATATATCAGAATAATTTAATTCAATAAATTCAAGCAATTCACGTTCGTAACGCTTAATATCAGATACCGGAACTTCAGAAACAAAATTGTTTGTACCGGCATAAACAGCAACAACTTGTTTTTCAATTTGAACAGGAGCATATTGTCCTTGCTTCAATAATTCTACAAGTCTTTTACCTTTTGCCAGAGTTTGCTGCGTTGCTTTATCAAGGTCTGAACCAAATTTAGCAAATGCTTCCAATTCCCTATATTGAGCTAAATCTAATTTTAACGAGCCGGCAACCTTTTTCATTGCTTTAATTTGAGCATTTCCACCCACACGCGATACACTAATGCCAACGTTAATAGCAGGTCGAACACCCGCGTTAAACAAGTTTGGCTCAAGATAAATTTGACCGTCAGTAATGGAAATTACATTTGTGGGTATATATGCTGATACATCACCTTGCTGAGTTTCGATAATTGGTAACGCGGTTAAACTTCCGCCGCCTAATTCAGCACTTAATTTTGAGGCTCTTTCGAGTAAACGTGAATGAACATAAAATACATCGCCCGGATAAGCTTCACGCCCCGGAGGTCTTCTTAATAACAAAGAAAGTTCTCTATAAGCAACAGCTTGTTTCGAAAGGTCATCATAAACGACTAGTGCATGTTTACCGTTATCGCGAAAATATTCACCAAATGTAGCTCCGGCATAAGGAGCAATGTATTGTAATGGAGCGGGTGTTGACGCAGGAGCGGAAATAACCGTGGTATATTCCATTGCACCTTGTTCTTCCAATTTTGCAACTACTTGAGCAACGGTTGAGTTTTTTTGTCCTATCGCGACATAAATGCAGTAAACCGGGTCAATACCTTCGGAAGCAGCTTTTTCAGTATGAGTATATTTTTGATTAATAATTGTATCAAGAGCAACTGCCGTTTTGCCTGTTTGCCTGTCCCCAATAATAAGCTCACGCTGACCGCGACCAATTGGAATCATTGCATCAACAGCAGTAATTCCGGATTGCAAAGGTTCCACAACAGGAGATCGGGCAATTACACCAAGAGCTTTTCGTTCAATTGGCATATATTTTTCATGTTCAATTGGTCCTTTTCCATCAACAGGAACGCCGAGTGGAGTTACAACACGTCCCAACATTTGATTACCAACAGGAAATGAAGCAACTCTTTTAGTTCTCTTAACTGTGTCGCCTTCTTTAATCAAATCAGTTTCACCAAAAAGTACACATCCTACACTGTCTTCCTCAAGGTTTAGAACCATTCCCATAACACCGTTAGGAAATTCAACCAACTCACTTGCCATAACCTGTGATAGTCCGTAAACGCGAGCAATTCCATCACCAACCTGAAGAACAGTACCAACATCATAAATGTCAACTTCAGTATCAAAACCCGATAGTTGCTTTCTTAATATTTCTGATACTTCGTCCGGTCTAACTCCAGCCATCTTTTTTTCCTAATAATTTTTGTATTCTATTAATTAAGTGAAATACTTCCAAATTTAAATTTATCTTTTAACCGGTTTAATTGGTGGCTAATAGTTGCATCTAAAACCGTATCACCAATTTTAACCAAAAACCCGCCTATAATATTTTTATCCAATTTATATTCAGATCTAATTTTCTTATTTGTATACTTTTCTAATTTTTGCTTAACTTCAGTTTTGTGGAGCTCCGATAATTCAACTGCACTGACTATTGTTGCATTAACAATACCAAGCTTTTCATCATGCAATTCCAAAAATCTTTTTATAATATCAAAAAGCAATTCTTCTCTACTTTTTTTAAGAATAAATTTTAAAAATTTTAAAGATTCCGGAGAAATTTTTGTGCTAAAAATCTCTTCAAGAATTGCATTTTTTTTATCAGTTTTGACAATCGGATTTTTAAGAACACGCTGTAATTCCGCAGAAGCATCAAGAGTATCAAAGACAACTTGCATGTCAGAAGCTGTTTCTGCAAGTGTGTTTTTCTCTTCAGCTAAGCCTAATAAGGAATCAGCATATCTCGTTGAAATAGTAAATTCGCTCATAATCAGTTCTTTGAAATATCCTCAATATACTTACTAATTATTTTGGATTGTTTTTCCCTATCAAGATTTTCAAGAATCAATTTTTCAGCAGCTTGAATAGCAATATCAGCAACTTGGTTTTTTAATTTATTAAACGATTCCCTATTCTTTCTGTCAATTTCCTGCGAAGCGGCATCAACTATTTTCTTAGCTTCCACTTTACTGTCGTTCAATATTTGCTCTTTCAATTTTTCCGAATATTCTCTACCTTGAGCAATTATTTGACGAGCCTCTTCTTCAGCTTTAGCCATGCTCAATTGATTGTCCGCAATCATTTTTTCAGCTTCTTCTTTAGCCTTTGCAGCTTTTTCAAGCGAATCCTTTATCATCTGCTCTCTTGTATTTAGAGCCGATAAAATTGGATTCCACGCTACTTTATAAAGCAGAATAATCAGTAAAATAAATGTAATCGTGGTCCAAAAAATTACCCCCGGATTAATGTCCAAAGGACTTCCCATTTTTTCAGAACCAGAAAATGCAATAAAAGCCATATTCAATATAGCTGCCATTATATCTTTCCTTAAAACTATTTAATAAAATAGGAGTACAAAAAGTACTCCATAAAAATATTACTTAAGCGCCAATAAAATACAGATAACCAAACCGAAAAGTGAAATACCTTCGATTAAAGCAGCAGCAATAATCATTGATGTTCTGATATCGCCGGCAGCTTCAGGTTGGCGTCCACTTGCGTCCATAGCCGAAGCAGCTAATTTACCAATACCATAACCACCGCCAATCACTGTTAAACCGGCTCCAATACCTGCAGCTAAAAATGCTAAGTCCATTTATTTCCTCCTGAAATTAATAAATTATATTAATGATCTTGATGTACTGCCATTCCAATAAATAAAGATGTTAGAATGGTAAAAATATATGCTTGTAATAATGCTACTAATATTTCAAGCAAGTAAATAAAAAGTGCAAACGCAACCGAAACGGGTGCAACAAAATAAGTTTTTAAAATAAAAATTAATCCGATTAAAGCAAAAATTACTATATGTCCTGCCGTCATGTTTGCAAACAATCTCACAGCCAAAGCAAATGGTTTAGTAAACAAGCCTAAAATTTCAACGAGAAACATGATGGGCATTAACGCAATAGGAACACCATGAGGCATTAGACCTTTAAAATATCCGAACACGCCATTCTTCATCATTCCACTACCCTGTACAACCACAAACGAAAAAACAGCAAGTGTTGACGTAACGGCAATATTACTGGTGGCAGTGTTTCCAAACGGAAGCAATCCCAAAAAATTCATCGTTAAAATGAAGAAAAATGTTGATAGCAAAAACGGTAAAAATTTCTCAAAACCCGCACCAATTGTTGGCTTTGCAATTTCATCTCTTACAAATACAATTAGAATCTCCATGAAGTTTGTCAAACCCTTAGGTACAAGAGATTTTTTATACGAGCGGGCAACATAACTTAAAACAATAAATACAAGAATTGCAGCAAGCCACATAAAAACAATGTGCTTTGTAATGGAAATATCCATACCCAGTAGATGCAACTGGGGAAGATGGATTACACCGAACGGTTCAAAATTTAATTCTCTACCATCCAATACGTGGTGCATTATCCAGCCGGATCCTTGATGTTTCTCCGCTACATTAACTAATGTATCCGTAGCTGCTTGAGCCGATTCTATAATCATATGTTATTTTTTTTCTTGAATTTAGAGAAATACCAAATTTCAAAAATGAGTAAAATAAAGTAAAATATAAAGAATACTAATATAAATGCATATGTATCAATTATCAAGAATTTAATCACAATTATAAGTGTAATTAACAAAAAAAATAGCCTTATACCAATCCCGCCAAGGTTAGCAATTATAAATATTTGAGTATTTTTGTTTTTTGATAAGTCAAATAAACTTAGAGCTAAAATTGAATTTATAACATTTAATCCTATTCCATAACAAGCGGAAGTAAAAGCATATTCATCTATTATTTTAAAAGAAAAAAGAGAAAATAGAAATATGAAACTCAGTAAAAAAAAACCGACTAAAAACTTCACTGTTTACAAGCCTCGAAATATACTTATAGAAAAATATCTACATAATTTTAGGATTTACTATTTGATAGATTTTGATTTATCATCTTGTATTGTCTTTTTTTTATTTAAAGAAAGTGCAATTTTAATAAAATTATAAGTACCGGCTGCTCCACCGATAAATGCAAATAAAATTGTTAATATCGGTTCGGTTTCAAATCTACCGTCGAGCCAGCGACCAAGGAAAAACATTAAAATAATAGTCGCTGCTAATTGTGTGCCTAATCCGAGATAGGGACCAACATCCCTTGACGTCTTCGCCCAACTATTTAACTCTTCCTTATCTTTTAGCACTTTATATCAATTTTCATTTTGTTCAGAAGAATCATTTGAAGTCATATTACTCATTCCGTCAAATTTCGCCCCTTCCTCAATCAATAATATCTTAGCAATCAAATTTCCTTTTAAGTAGGACTTTGATTCCAAAACAACCTTTTCTTCAGCACTAATACCACCCTGTACATTTCCGCAAAGCGTAACATTTTTAGCCGTTACGTTTCCGGTAATGACTGCCCCCTCTCCAACAGTAAGGTTTCCGTTAATAATCACATCCCCTTTTACAGAGCCGTCTATTCTAACATTTCCGCTACTATTAAAAGTCCCTTCAATATTACAACCGGAACTTAATATGCTAACATCACCGGAGTATTTAAAGTCTTTTTTTAAACTCATAAAATTCACCTTATTTTAATAATAATTTTTCAGGATCAATAGGTTTGGCGTTTTGCCAAATTTCAAAATGAAGATGCGGTCCTGTGGATTTTATTCCCGAGTTTCCACTTAATGCAATTATCTCACCTTGGCTAACAACATCTCGTTCCTTTTTAATAAGTTCAGAGCAATGTTTATAAACTGAAATAAAACCGTTTTTATGTTCAATAATAATTGTATTTCCATAATCCACAGTATAATCTGCAAAGACAACAACTCCACCCGCACTTGCGTACACAGGCGTATTTTCTTTTGCTCCATAATCTATACCAAGATGTCCTTTGTCAGGAAGAAATTTTTGATTTATAAAACCCTTAATCGGTTTTATAAAAATAAGGATACTATCTTCTTGAGTATGAAAATATTTCTTCAATAAATTATTAACAATAAAATAAAGATTTCCGCCAATTTGTAAATTATTCTTTTTAGCTGTTTTTAACGAATCATAAACTGCTGAATTACTATCGAGAGAATCCGTTGTTCCCAGAATTATCGCATATTCTAATCGCCGGTTTACAGATGAAATTGATTCTAACTGTTTCGATAAATAAACCACTTTGTCTTCCAATTCAGTAATTCTATTTTCTTGTTTTACCAATTTCTCTTTCTCAAAAACCAACACAATATTTTTTAACGATGTAAAAGTCAATATTGTAACCACAATAAATATCAGTAAAAGAGAATACAGCCCAAACAAACTTAACAGCTTAAAAACATTAAATTTGAACCGTTTGGTTTCTATTGTCGGAAAATTTGGAGTAACATAAACGGAGAATTTTTTTAAATTTTTAAAACTAATTTTTGACATTTCACTCTAAACAATTTTGATTATGAAATATACGCATTTTCTCAGAATATTTTTCTTATTCAATTAATGAGTCACTCTAAAAAGCCCCAAACGGACTAAAGTCCGTTTGGGGAAGTTCGTTTTTAGTCTGTTTCCCCACGACTGAAGTCGTGGGTTAGTAAAAATATTACTTTTTAGAATGGACTCATTAATGACTGAACCGAATTAATAACATCTTCAGGTAATAATTTTTTACCACATTCAAATGTTCCTATCGGACATTCTTTGTGTCCATGAATACCGCATGGTTTGCACTCCAATTTATCATAACTTAGCGAAATACTCTTTTGGTTGTAAGGATAAAATCCAAATGCATGAACAGTAGAGCAAAATAATGTTACCGTAGGAATATCCGCCGCCATTCCCATGTGAGTCGGGGCGCTATCATTTGAAATTAAAATACTACAATTCCTTAGCAACTCAACAGTCTGTGCAATACTTAATTCACCGGCTAATGATAAACAATTTGTATCTGATAAATTTTTTATTTCGCTGCATAAATCAATATCGTCTTTGCCTCCTATTAACACCGATTGTATTTCCCTTTCCGCCAGCATCTTAATTATCTTCACATAATATTTTTTTGGATATATTTTTGTTTCCCAAACCGAACCCGGGGCAATCGCAACAATTTTATTGTTTCTAAAACTGTTAACAATTCCACTGATTTTATTTTTCTCTTTTTCATCAATGAATATTTTTGGAAGAATGTTCCAACCGCCATCAGAAGTATCAGTTCCAATTAGCTTTAAATTCCTTTCTACTTCATGGCAAGTCTTACAGTAAGTAACTTTTCTGTTGTAAACAAAACCAAGTGAACTATTGGAATATCCAATAGATTCTTTTCCATCCGCAAAAAACACAAGCAATGAACTACGGAAAGAACGATGAGGAGAAATTATTTTATCATAGCTATTTTTTTTTAATTCGAGGGCAAACTTAATAGTACTTAACAATGATTTGTGTTCTTTGCGTTTTAAAAGAACGAAAACTTTATTAACAACCGGAGAAGATAAAAATATTTCTTTAGTAGAAAGAATGGAGACAACATCAATTGTACAACCCGGATAATTCTTACTTAACTGTTGAATCATCGGTAATGTTAAAATAGCATCACCAATAAATGCCGTTTGAACAACGAGAATTCTCAAGTCCATTTTCAATACTTCCAAATTTTGTGCATCCAGAACCATTGTTCAGGATACTGCCTTATATACTTTTCCAATGCACTCATGTAAGCTTGATTAAAAAGTTGCACTTTTTCTTTGTCCGAGTAGTTTTCATCAGGCAATTTGATCTTTTCTATTTCCAGTTTATATCTATAATCCGGCTGTCTGCACATTACGTAGAAGACTAACGGTGCCTTTGTTTTAGATTCAATTACAGCGGTTCCGGAATATAGCGCCGTGTCTCTTCCGAAGAATTTGACTCGTTTACTTTCTCTTGAACCTCGCTGATCGCCTGCAATTAATATAATTTCTTTGTTAGAGAGCATTTTAAAAAGTTCTTTAACTCTTGAACCAAGCATAATAACTTTATTTCCAAAAGCTTCCCTGCCCCTATTCAGTAATTCCGTTACATATGGATTCCGCTGAGCTTTTGCAAGCGCGTTAATATTTTTATCCAATTGTTTGCTAAGCCAACTTAAACTTAATTCCCAATTTCCAAAGTGAGCCGTCAAAAAAATCAGTCCATTATTAAGGGCTAAAGCATCGTCAACAAGGTTGAAATTATCACAATAAACAGATTTTTCATATACATCCGTACTGCAATTAGGCAATACTAATATTTCAATTAATGTAATTAAAAAACTTTCATAATTTTTAACTGTAATACTCTTTACTTTTTTATCACCCCAATCCGGAAATGCAATTTTAAGATTACCGATAATCGTGGATTTTCTGATAGGAACAAAGTAGTAGAAAAAATATGATAAATATTTTGCAAATTTCCGGGATTTCTGTAAACCCAAAGAATTAAATAATTTGGAAATTAACAGCAGTAAAAAATATTCTATTTTATTTTTATTCAATTATAAAGCCTATCTTATTAAAACATAAAACTAATCT
>CAZXDS010000021.1:0-27611 GCA_964639525.1 uncultured Melioribacteraceae bacterium
TATGAGTCCACTCTAAAAAGCCCCAAACGGACTTTAGTCCGTTTGGGGAAGTTCGTTTTTAGTCTGTTTCCCCACGACTGAAGTCGTGGGCTAGTAAAAATATTACTTTTTAGAATGGACTCATTTATATTTCATTAATTTTTATTTATAAAATAAATAATAGAATTATGAGGGCATCATTACTATTTTTATTTTTTAGCAGCTATCTTTTTTCTCAAACGACAGCTCCCATTGTGTTTTCCGAAATTATGTTTCGTCCGGCAGAAACCAACAGTGAGTTTATAGAGCTATTCAATACTTCTGATACAAATACAGTTGATTTAACAAAATACCAAATTCAGTATCATACTTCAGCAGCCGACACAATTGTTTCTCACGAAGCAGGCTTGGTTTTACAACCACAGCAATATGCCGTTATTTTAGAAGGTGATTACAATTTCGCGAACGGCATTTACCAAAATCTCATTCCCGCAGGTGCCCTTGTTTTAACAATCGACAACAACACATTCGGCAGTTCAGGAATGTCCAATTCTTCTGACAGAACCGTAAGATTAATAAATGCAGTTGGCGATACTTTAATAAGTCGAACATACACAGCGAATAATTCCGCCGGCATTTCGGATGAAAAAATTTTAATGAACAACGATAATGCTTCATCAAATTGGGCAAACTCACTTTTGGTAAATGGAACACCGGGATTTGCAAACACTGTTTCTCCGCTGAATAACGATTTACTGGTCGCCTCAATTCGTTTTCTTCCCGAAACTCCGCACGAAAATGATCTTTTGTCAGTTTCTGTTTTAATTAAAAATATCGGGTTAAATAATGCGGCTAATTTCACTGTCGAAATTTTTAATGATATCAATGCCGACTCTATTGCAGAAACTATCGAAAAAATATTTAATAACTCCTTTACATCATTATCGTCGGGCGATTCACTAACGGTACAAACCGAAATTTCTAATGTGCCGATTGGCACAACTTATATTATTGCTCAAATAAATTATTCGGCAGACGAGAACACGGCAAACGATACAGCATTCGAGAACATTTCTGTTCTGCCAAAGCCAGCTGAGTTTTCCGATTTTGTAATCAACGAAATTATGTACAAACCTTTAAGCGGCGAACCTGAATGGATTGAGATTTTCAACAGAAGCAATGAACAAATAAATTTAAAAAGTTGGCGTATATTTGATGCTTCGTCAAGCATTAATATCACCGACAGCAATGTGGTTGTTGAACCAAACGAGTATGTTGTAATTGCAGATGATAATGCTATATTAGATTTTTTTGAAATCCCGTCAAAATTAATTATTGCAAACATCCCTTCATTAAATAATTCCGGTGACAACTTAAAAATAAAGGATGGTTTGGGAAATGTTATTGACAGTGTAAATTATTTATCCGATTGGGGAGATAATCAGACGGGTATTTCTCTTGAGCGACTTGATACTGAATCACCCGGAAATATTTTTTCTAATTGGTCAAGTTCTACAGCATCAAGTTTAGCTACTCCTGGAGAAATAAATTCCGTTACGCCAAAAAATATCGATTTGGCTATCACCGATTTTTACTCAGACAATGAATATGCCGAACTAAATTCCCCCACATTACTTAATGTGAAAGTTATAAACAGTGGAATTCAAACAGCCGATAACATTACTGTCCGTTTATTTAACGATACAAATAGAGACGGTTTCCCACAGCCAAGTGAAAAAGTTGACAGTGTGAATATTTCTACTTTAAATTCAAATGATTCATTAATTGTTTATTTTAATTTTAGCTCTTCGATTATTGGTGAAAACTATTTAATTGCTGAAGTTCACCAAGCACAAGACGAATTTGCAGGAAACAACTCCATGCAGTTTGTTCTTGATGTTGTTGAAATAAATGAACAGCGAAATGATTTGGTAATCAACGAAATTATGTATGCTCCGTCAGCACCGGAACCGGAATGGATTGAAATTTTTAACCGCAGTTCAAAAACAATCGATTTACGTAATTACCAAATTGCAGATTCAAGAGATACTGTAAAAGTAATTCACAAAAGCACATTAATATTACCGGATTCATTTTTTGTGGTGGCGAAAGATTCTTCTTTTTACGAAAAATACGGTAATACTCCGCACATAGTAATTTCATTTTTCCCTTCATTAAACAACTCAAATGATAAAGTCATTATTTTGGATTCGTTGTTTCGTGTAATTGATTCGGTAAGCTATTCTTCAGCTTGGGGCGGAACAAGTGGGAAATCTCTGGAACGAATAAATTCTAATGCAGCTGCGAATGATTCTACAAATTGGAATAGTTCAATTTCTCCAAAATTGGCAACACCTGGCTTAATCAATTCAGTAACAAGAAGAGATTATGATTTGGCAGTTACAAATATTTATTCTGAGGTTGATTACGTTGAACTAAACTCGTCTGTGCAATTAAATGTGCAAATATTAAATACCGGCATTCAAACAGCTAACAACATTACTGTCCGCCTTTTCAACGACATTAACAAAGACAACATTCCGCAGCCAAGTGAAAAAGTTGACAGTGTAAATGTTTCTACTTTAAATTCAAATGATTCACTAATTGTTAATTTTAATTTTTATGCTGTGGAACTTGGGACCAATAATTTAATCGCTGAAGTTTACCAGCCACAAGATGAATTTGCTACAAATAATAAAATGGCTTTCGCACTTAATGTAGTTCAAATAAATGAAGAAAGAAATGATTTGGTAATAAACGAAATTATGTATGCACCTTCCGCACCGGAACCGGAATGGATTGAAATATTTAACAAAAGCAGCAAAATCATAAACCTGCGTAACTATCAAATTGCCGATTCAAAAGATACCGTGCATGTTATTTTTGCAAATACAGTTTTGCCGCCCGATTCTTTTTTTGTGGTTGCAAAGGATTCTTCTTTCTTCGTAAAATACGGAAACCTTTCCAATGTAATTATTTCCTCTTTTCCATCTTTGAATAATTCAAACGATGATGTAATTATTTTGGATTCGCTATCAAGGGTTATTGATTCGGTTAGTTACAGCTCGGATTGGGGAGGAAGCGGAGGAAAGTCTTTGGAAAGAATTAATTCCGATGCAAGTTCAAATGATTCTGCCAATTGGGGAAGTTCCGTTTCGGAAAACTTAGCTACACCGGAAATGATAAACTCCATTACACAAAAAAACTTTGATTTGGCAATAACTGATTTTTACTCCGATGCCGATTATGTTTTACTTAACAATTCAGCTTTGCTAAATGTTAAAATTCAAAATATCGGAATTGAAACGGCAAACAATATTACCGTCCGTTTATTTAACGATATCAATAATGATGAGTTTCCGCAGCCAAGCGAAAAGATTGACAGCATGGACATTTCCGCTTTAAGTTCAAATGATTCAATTACCGTTAATTTTAATTTTAACGGTGTTGTAATCGGCACAAATAATTTAATTGCCCAAGTTTATCAGCCGCAGGATAAGTTCTCTGCAAACAACGAAATGTTTCTTAATTTGAATGTTGTTGAAGTAAATGAACAAAGAAACGATTTGGCAATAAACGAAATTATGTACGCTCCTTCTTCACCGGAGCCGGAATGGATTGAAATATTTAACAGAAGCGGAAAAACTATTGACTTGCGCAATTACGAAATTGCAGATTCAAAAGATACCGTGCAGGTTATTTTTACAAATACAGTTTTGCCGCCCGATTCTTTTTTCGTGGTTGCAAAGGATTCTTCTTTCTTCGTAAAATACGGAAACCTTTCCAATGTAATTATTTCTTCTTTTCCGTCTCTTAATAATTCAAATGATGATGTGATTATTTTGGATTCGCTGTCAAGGGTTACTGACTCGGTTAGTTACAGCTCGGATTGGGGAGGAACCGGAGGAAAATCTTTGGAAAGAATTAATTCCGATGCAAGTTCAAATGATTCTACAAATTGGGGAAGTTCCGTTTCAAATCCAACTCCAGGTAAAAATAATTCCATTGCAAAAAATGATTTTGATATTTCCGTTGAATCTGCTTTTCCAAACCCTGCAATTCCAACCGTTGGGAATGATGTACATTTGTCTGCATTCCTGAAAAACCGCGGTAAACTAAGCAGCAGTTTTACGATTCAATTATTTTATGATAATAATTTTGATAATATTGCCGATGAGCTTGTGGAAACAACGAGTAATTTAAGTATTCAACCAAACGATTCAATAATTATAAATTTCAATTATTTTATTCATAATATTCAAAGTGAAAAGGATTTTGTAATAATTGCAAATTTATTAGAAGATGAGAACAACTTAAATGACACTCTTTATTTCAGTGTCCGCCCGTCTTTCGGTCGCAACGCAATACAAATAAATGAAATCATGTATCGTCCGGCAAACGGAGAACCGGAATGGATTGAATTTTATAATTCAAGCGATTCAAAAATAAATTTCAAAAATTGGACTATCGGCGATATTGAAACACAACCTGACACAACAATAATAACAAGCGGCAATATTTTTATTCAGCCGAAGAGTTTGTTTGTAATTGCAAAGGATTCCGTAATACAATCCTTTCATTCCTCAATACCATCGGGATTTGCAGTTTCGGCATTTCCGAATTTGAACAACAACACGGATGGTGTTGTGCTTCGCAGTCAATACGGATTAACAATTGATTCGCTTAAATACAATACAAATTGGGAAAACAAACTCGGCTTTTCAATCGAAAGAATTTCACGTGATTCCGCTTCTGTTGACAGCAGCAATTGGGTGATTTCTACGGATGTTGAGCAAAGCACTCCCGGAAGAATAAACAGTGCCGCCGCTAAAAAATACGATTTGCAAATTTTGGATATTTCTGCTATGCCAAAATTTCCCGGAAAAGATGCTGACTTAAAACTAACGACAATAATTGTAAATAACGGATTATTAAACGCAGCGAACTTTTCAGTAAAATTATTTTATGGTTTTCAAAATGCTTCTAATCTGCTTGAAGAGTTTACCGGACAAACGCTTGCTTCCGGCGATTCGCTTACAGTACTTTCAGACAAAACATTTAAATTGACTGAGACAATGCAGATTGCTGCACAAGTTGAATTTGCAGATGACGAAAATACTGCAAATAATTTTCTTGCCGATTCTGTTGAACCGGGCTTTTTAAAAGGCAGTCTGCTTATTAGCGAAGTAATGATTGAACCATTGTCCGGTAATCCGGAATGGATAGAATTCAAAAATGTTTCCGGTAAAGATATTGATTTAAATAATTGGGTTATCGGCAATTTGCTTCCGAGCCTTTCTGTTCATACAATAATAGATTCAAGTGCTGTGCTTAAGTCGAATCAATTTCTCGTTCTGGCGTCAGATTCGTTATTAGCCGGAATTGATTCCACCGCTTTATTTATTAACGCCAAAATCGGCGGTTTAAATAATACTGCCGATGGTATTGTTATTTACGATTTTCGGCATGCAGTAATTGACAGTTTGTTTTACGATAATTCTTATGACATTGAAAAGGGTTTTTCGCTTGAAAGAATTTCATTAAGTGATTCGACAAACAATCCGCTTAATTGGCTTAGTTCTATTGAGCAAGGCGGAGGAACGCCGGGTTTTGCAAACTCGGTTTCAGCGCTTGTTCCGCAGAAAAAGAAAAGCGTTGTGATTAATGAAATAATGTATAATCCGTTTGCCGATAACTCTGAATTTATTGAACTCTACAATACAACAGATAAATACATTGAACTCGGCGGCTTTGGAGTTTTTGATCATTCGGGAAATTTCTTCAAAATTACAGACAAAGAGACAGAACTTCCGCCGGATAAATACTTTGTTGCTGCTGCAGATTCTTTAATACTTCAGAATTATACATTCGATAATTTAAATAATGATATTTATATTACAAATAGTTCCAAATTTAATCTTTCAAGTAGCAACGAGGATATAATACTTGTTGACGCTTTCGGCAACGTTGTTGATTCTGTTGCATACGACGATAAGTGGAACAACCGGAATATCGTTTCCACGAGAAATAAATCTCTTGAAAGACTAAATCCTAATTTAGACAGCAATGATCCGGATAATTGGTCAACCTCGGTAAATCCAAACGGGGCAACTCCCGGCAAACAGAATTCTGTTTTTGTTAAGTCTCTTTCCGCTTCAACCAAAATTAGCATAAACCCGAATCCGTTTTCACCGGACAATGACGGCTTTGAGGATTTTTCAATTGTTCATTACAATTTAACACAAACAGTTGCACAAATAAGGATAAAGGTTTTTGATTCACGCGGAAGAAAAGTTAGGACAATAGTAAGTAATCGTGCGAGCGGTTCTTCCGGCTCAGTAATTTTTGACGGACTCGATGATAACGGAAAGCCATTACGAATAGGCATTTACATTTTGTTTATCGAAGCACTGAACGGTTCCTCCGGCGTTGTTGAAACTTTGAAAGAACCGATTGTTATTGCACGGAAATTGTAAAAGAGCATTTATATTTCACTTCAAGTGCACAATTTTTTTTGTTAGAACCGGTTTACCGTTTGCCTGCAGTGATATAAAATATACTCCGCTTGAATACGTATTACTTTCAAATGCCAAATGGTATTCACCGGCTGATTGTGCTTTGTTCTGAAGTATTTTTACTGTTTTCCCTTGAATGTTGTAAAGTGTTATTTTTATTTTTCCTGCTTGCGGTAATGTATATGTAATTTGTGTTGATGCATTAAACGGATTGGGATACGCATTTAATGTAAATGATTTCGGCAGTTCTGTTCCGTCTGTTATTACTTCGGTCGTAGGGTCCCACTCAAATACATTTGCAAAAATATTAAAACCGGTTCCGCCTACATGACTTGTTGTCCAAGAAAAATATATTTTGTTGTCAAGAAATGCTGCGTCCGGTTGTTTTTGTACTCTAAGTGTATCGCTGTTTACTCTAAAATTATTTCCCCAAGCTTCTCCGTTTGATAAATAGACTTGTGCATAAATATCTTGCGTGCTGTTTCTAAAATCCGACCAGGCAATTACAAAATTATCATCTCTATCCAACGAGACTGTCGGCTCTGTTTGTTCCGAATTATTTTCATCTTCATTTACTTTAAAATTAGCACCTACTTTTTCACCAGCACTATTAAATCTCTGTGCAAAAATATCATTGTCTCCGTTTCTGTTATCCCTCCAAGTAACTACAAAATTGCCGGTTGTGTGATTCATTGATATTTGAACTTGTGTGTTTAATACAGTACTGCTGCCGTCATCATTTATTACCGTAACGTCGCCTATCTCAGACAAGTCCGGAGAGTATCTTTTCATTAGTATTTCAATATTATTTGAACCGGTTAACTTACCGCTCCAAATTATATAAACATATCCTTTGTTATTTATTGCACAATTTGGATATCCAATAGCACTATACAAATTATTATCTGCAACAAGCACTTTTTGACCAAAGTACGAGCCGTTTGGCTTAAAAGTTTGAAAAGCTATTTTAGGCTTATCCCACAAATCATCTACAAAAACAGCAACAAAATAATTATCATCATTAACATCATTTTGTCCAGAACTTGCATAACCGGAGGAAGGATAAAAAACACTGTCCATTATTGTATCAAACTTTTCATCAAAAAACTTAATTACCGGATGTGATACGAACGTTGTATAGCTTACAGTAAAACGGTCATAATTATAAGAAATACGTGGATATTCGGACCACGAATAATCACCCGGCAAATAAAAAATTGCTTTTTCATTAGTTACTGGAACACCATTATCTGTAAAAAGTTTTCCGTAAATATCACTGCTTCCAAATCCTTCGGAAAAATCTTGCCAAAGTATCAAAAATTTATTGTTAATTACACCGATATTACTTAACATCTGCATGCCGCTAATACCATTTGCATCATTTGGTATTTCATTTTTATATATAAATTTACCTGTACTATCAACAGCTTGTTGATATAAACGATTACTATCCTGCAATACTATAACAAAATTACAATTATTTGAAAAGACTGGACCAAAATAAGTATCCTTGCTGTCGGATATCAAAATACTATTACTATTTGTTTTACTTGCATCACTGTTTATTATTTGAGCATATAATTTATAAGTAACTTTTTCTTCATAAACCATTAAAATATAACCATTATCAGCAAATGCAGCTTGAAATCTATCAGGGTCATACTCAAGATTAGTCAATGATTTAATATTTTCGTAAATTTTATTACCATTCGGGTCAAATTTTTGCGTATGTAAATTGTAATCATTACTGCAAAAGACAGCAACAATATTATCCGATGCGTCCAAACCTAAAAAGGCACCTTCATAAACCCAAATATTCTTTTGTACATCATTAATACGTATATCGTGATTTAAAACATAAGTGGAATCATAAATATTTAAGAAAGCACTATTATTAGTCCCATAAAGCCCATCTACATTTTGGGTATATAAAATTGCATATCGGTTGTTTCTTAACCTTTTTATTTGCGGATGTCTGAAATCACCTCCAACATAAGATCTAATTGGAATAAAATAATCTCCTAGTGATTGAAGATTACTATCAAATTTCTGTGCATAAATGCGATAAGAAGAATTTGTTTTTTTAGCACTCCAAATTAAGAACATTCCGCCATCCTCTGTAACCGCAACATCAAAATTGCTAAAATTTACAAAATCATTATTCCCAAGCGAAAAAAGTTCGGTTATTGGTACTCCTACGCTATTAAACTTTCTAAAGTAAATAGTATTATTAGAAAGCCAAATTCGATTAAAACTTCCATCGGTGTTGTATATTTCCTGCAAATTCCAACCCCAACTTTGAACTTCATAATTAGCTCCAATCATTTGCCCTAAACTGTCATATTTCTGTGCAAATGTTTCAGTGTCACCATTCCGGGCATCTCGCCAGGAAATTGCATAACCGGAAAGTGTATTATTCAATAACCCAATGTTTTGTAATAGTGCTGTCCCTCGATTAGTGTTTGCTTGAAAATCGGGTGTTAACAATGTAAGTGATTTTTGTGCGTAAGTTTGAGTTAAAAGAATAGATAAAAAAAATAATATTTTAAACAAGTGTTTCATAAGTTTTGTAATATCCGTTTTAAACATATTAAAAATACTTTAATTTATTCTACCGGAGAATAAAAAGCAACACTTAATATTCTCCGGAGAATTATTTATTTGATAACGTCTAACTCCTTTTTTGTAAATTGTATCGTGGAACTTACCTCGCTACTTCTCATAAATAATCTTTATCGTTTTAGAAATTGTGCCGGCTTTTAATTGTGCATAGTAAATACCCGAAGATAATCCGCCTGCTGCGGATTGTGCGTCAAAATATACTTGATATTCGCCTTTTGCCAAATTATTATTTACCAATACTGCCACTTCCTTTCCAACTGCGTTATAAATTTTTATGCTTGCCTTTGCATCCTCTGGTAGCGTAAAATTAATAACTGTGGATGGATTAAACGGATTGGGATAATTTGCCAACTTAAATTTTAATATTGAATTTGCAGCAGTATTACCTGAACCGCTTTTATAAATAGGACCGTCTCCGGTTACTATTAGCGTATCAGACGGGATAGTTTCATAACCGATTGGTGTGTTATTTACAAGCATTTCAGTAGTTACATTGTAATGATACTTTGCGTTTCCAAATTTTTGCTTTGTAACTTCATTATCCGTCCATGTAGTGCTTGTTGTTGAACCTATTAATTTATAAGAATAAATACCATCATTATCTTCCAAGGCACGATAAATATGATAAGACTCGGCATTCGTTACTTGATCCCAAATAAGAGTTGGATGTGAGTTGTAGCCACCTGTTATATGAAAATTTTGAGGAACTTCTTGAGATAAATATGTGAAATCCAAAGTTTCTGTTGGACCTGTTACCCCTTTTAATTCCCAATATCTCACTGTCTGATGTTCAGATATTTGTCTAAATATTCCATCACCAACGTTAATTTTAAAAGAGCCTTCCTTTCCAGTCCAACTTCCATTGCCATTTTTAATTGGCATGTCAAATTTAATCCAAATATCTATATTATGAATACCAACTGGCTGATAATATCCCAATTGAGAATCTCTGCAATCTAAATAAAAGTAACCAACACTAGTTGTATCAAAATCCTGGATTTCATCATGATAACTCAATACTTCAATAGATAATTTATAAATTCCATCAGCAAAATCATCTAACTGAGATGATATATTCTCGTTTTGAAATTCAAAACCATACCAGGCATGCAAAGTTTCTTGCGCCCTATAATCAGTTGAGATCCAAAAGCTTTGTGTCCACATATCATCAAAAAAAGAATCCAAACCATCTGGTATTTGAGTATATATTTGTTTTGGGAAAAAGAGATCAGAATACACGTTTCCATTGTTTTCTCTGGTAAATCCACCAACTCCATCTTGCACCCAGTAATCTCCAATAGCTTCCATATGAACTCTAATTCCTAAAACGTTTGCTTGGTTTGGATATTGCCAGTCAATAAAATTTCCGTAACCAAATATACAAGTATAAATTTCCGGACCATTGCCTGAGCCCCAACTGGGATCGTACGGTTGCCCGAATAAATTTACCGCACTAATTAAAACAAGTAGAATAATCTTTTTCATTACAGCCTCCTTTTGTGATATGTAAAATTAATTGACGCTGATACATAAAAAAAAAACAGAAATGCAAGTTTGAAATTTAATTTTTTAAGTATCTTTGTTAGAATAATTTTTGTTTTTAGAAGCAGCTGGCAACCTTCGAGGTCAGGAGATAAAAAATGGGAAGTAGTGACCTCGAAGGTTCCCATCAATCATAAGGGAAAATTTGAATTTTACAAATACAAATAATGCCGAATACGGTGCGTGGATTCACTGGAATGTTACCGGAAAGTGCAACTTTGACTGTGAGTATTGTTTCGGGCATTCTGCAGTGGGCTCGCAGAAAGTAAGTAGTATTGATATTGATAAATTTTTAACAACGTTGAATAAAACGGGCAAAATATTCCGCATTAGTTTTACCGGAGGAGAACCGTTTTTGGTGCCGAATTTTGTTGATGCTTGTGCTGCAATTACCGGGCAGCATTTTATTTCGATAAACACTCATTTATCATCAAATAAAATTAATGAGTTTGCAAATCGAATTTCTCCGGAAAGAGTTTTGTTTATCCAAGCATCGCTGCATTTTGAAGAATTGGAAAAGAAAAATTTCACAAAAAGATACATTGACAATTATCATTTACTTAAAGAACTAAAATTTAATATATTTGCCGAAGCTGTTGCGTATCCGCCGATTATTAAAAGATTGAACGAATACAGAAATTATTTTTCTCTTGAAGGAATTCATTTTAGCTTTGGTGCGTTTACAGGAACTTATAACGGAAATAAATATCCCGAATCTTATTCCGATGAAGAACTAATGATTTTCGGGTTATCAAAAAACGAACAGAACAAATTTTACCAAAAAGGAAATACTTGCAACGCCGGTTATAATGTGTTCGCTGCGTTTTCAAACGGCAATGTGTTCCCGTGTTTTCAAATAAAGCAAAAAACAGGCAATATTTACGAAGATATTTATTTCGGTAATTCAATAATAAAATGCCCTGCAAAATATTGCGGCTGTCCACTTAATGTTTATGATGAATATTTGTTTAAGAATGCTGTCCGTTAGTGCTGATAATATTGCAGGTGATGGCGACGATATTTGTTTGCAAATATAATATTTTTCATTAAATTTCTTACTGTAATTAAAAATTTACTGGTAAATTTCATATTATGATTAAAAGATTACTGAAAAAAAATATAAAACAAACCCTTTTTAAAGGAAAAACCATAATTCTGTATGGAGCACGGCAAGTAGGAAAAACAACTCTTGTACAGGAATTATTAAAAGATTATAATAATGATGGACGCTATCTTAACTGTGAGATATTTTCTGTAGAGCAGAATTTAACTGTTGCTGAACCGGACAAGCTGAAAGCTTTTCTTGGAGATTACAAATTGATCGTCCTCGACGAAGCACAAAATTTACAAAATACCGGAAAAATACTAAAAATAATTACAGACTCACTTAAGGACTTACAAATTATTGCCACAGGTTCATCAAGTTTTGACCTTGCTAATAAGGCTGCTGAATCAATGACCGGAAGAGTTTTTACACACACACTTTTTCCGTTTTCCGTTTTGGAAATCAAAGAAGAGAGCGATTGGTTTCACGTTGATTCCGGATTAGAAAAGCTGCTTCGCTTCGGCTTGTATCCTGAGATTTATACTTCAAATGAAGAATTTGCCGAGATAAAATTAAAGGAATTGGCATCAAGTTATTTGTTCAAAGATTTGTTCAAACTTGAAGGAATAAAAAAATCAAATCTATTAAAAAATTTACTTATTTCCATAGCCTTACAACTTGGAAATGAGGTTAGTTATTACGAACTAAGTTCGAAACTTGGTGTTAGCAGTTTAACTATTCAAAAATATTTGGACTTATTAGAGCAGAGTTTTATTATATTTAAATTAAATTCGTTTTCAAGAAATATTCGTAAGGAAATTACGAAATCATTTAAAGTTTATTTTTATGACAACGGAATAAGAAATGCACTCATTAATAATTTAAATCCGCTTTCTTTACGAAATGATGTAGGTGCATTGTGGGAAAATTTCTGTATTTCGGAAAGAATAAAATCAAATTCTTATAGCAGGCGGAATGTTAACAGTTACTTCTGGCGAACTTATGATAAAAAGGAAATTGATTATATTGAAGAAACTTCTGGCAGAATTACCGGTTATGAAATGAAATATTCGGAAAAACAAAAGTTTAAAATTCCAAAAGATTTTAAAGAAACTTATAATGCTGATGTTTACAAAATTGATAAAAGCAACTATTGGAAATTTTTTGAACTAAAAGTATAAAAAATAATATTAATATTTCAGAATTTAGGTAAGTTGTAATTCGAAATAAGAATGGCTTCAATTATGAACAACAAACTACTATACACATATTTTTCAGATGACGACTTTTTGCGCATTTCCAACAAAATTCAGGAAATGGAAAAAATCACTTCGGGTGAAATCCGCGTTAGTTTTAAGGAAACAAAACCTGCTTTCAAAAAGAAAAATTCCATTCGCAGTTTGGCTGAAGAAGAATTTGCAAAACTCGGAATGGCGGAAACAAGAGACAAAACCGGCATATTGATTTTTGTTCTGCTAAAAGAACGCCAATTTTACATACTTGCCGACTCGGGTATTAACGAAAAAGTTGAGCAAACTGTTTGGGATTCAGTTCGAAACAATATGCAGAACGAATTTAAAAACGGCAATTATTTATTGGGAATTTTATCGGCAGTAGAGCAGGTTGGTAAAATATTAAGCAAGCATTTCCCAATTAAATCGGATGATACAAACGAACTTTCGAACAAAGTTGTAATTGATTAAATTTTAAATATTGTAGTTTTGATATTGTTATAGTGTAATGCTTTCCGCACGAACAACTTTAACAATAACGATTAAAACCGGTGAAATTTCAATAAAAATAGAGCCAAAATATTATTTAAATAATTACACGAATATTTTTGCTTATAAGCAATAATTATAGCTATGTTTTTTGCTTTAAAGCAAAGATAGTAGAACAAAATTTCTAAGGGATAATCTCTCCGTAATTCCAAATCCGGCAACTGCCTGATGAGAAATATTTTGATTATTTGAATCTTATTAATTTAATATTGATGTGCTGAAATAGTATACCGCCAATTATCAAAACCAAACCAATAACAGACGAAAGTAAAATTTTTTCTTTTAATACAACGGCAATAATCATAAAAGAAATAAACGGCGAGAGATAAGCCAATGTTGATGTTTTCGCTTTGTTGTTGCTCAACTCAAGTGCTTTAAGCCAAAGGAAAAACGTGATTCCCATTTCAAAAAGTCCGGCGTAAACCGCACCGAATATGTAAATTTTTTCCGCTATATGAAAAGAACCGAATAGAAAAATATATACAGCGGTATAAATTGTGCCGAAGAAAAAGCCGCCGAAAAGTTTAACGGAGTTTTCTCTTTTGTCTTTAAGATTAATAATCCAGAATGCCGCCCATACAAATGCACTGGAAAGTGCAAGAATATCGCCGAGTAAACTGCTGAAACGAATATCGGAAAAATTTCCTTTAGTAATAATTACAAATACACCGGCAAAAGCAATCAGCATTCCAACAATTGTATTAGCCTTCATTTTCTGTTTGAACACAATTGCCGATAAAACTGCAATGGCAATTGGCCAGGTAAAATTAACTGCCTGTGCTTCCTGTGCCGGCAGTAGCGAATACGCTTTGAATAAAATTAAATAATAAAAAAAAGGATTGAGGAAACCCATTAAAGCATTTCGCGGTAAATCTTTAAACTTAAATACTTTATAATATTTAATGTTTTTTTGAAATAGAACAAATACCAAAAGAACGCCGGTACTTGTTGCCGATGCGAAAAACAAAAGCTGTGCAAATGTTAATCCGCGTAAACTAATCTTAAATGCCGAAGCAACCGTTGACCAAAGTGCTACGGCGCCGAGCGCATAGAAAAATGATTTTTTATTGTTGCTGATTTTCATACGGATAAAATTACTTAAAAAATAAATTAAGTGGGGAATAATAACTTTTAATTGACAGTAGTATTTATCTAATATTTTTTATTTTCCCAAATGTAAAACGTTGTTACGTAATAAACGAGAAAAATTTAACTTCTCTTTCCTGTTAACCTGACTCTCTATTTACAGATGTAATAATTTATTAAGAATTTGGAGCTCATTATAACGCAGAATACGGCTCAACTTATTAGATTAATTGAGCTAAAAACAATATCTTTGTGAGCTAAAAGGAGCAAATATGTTTACACAAAGAGAATCTAAAATAATTGATTTTATAAAAAATCATGCTGAATGTTCCTCAAAAGAGATATTTGACAATATTTCTTCTAAAATAAGCTATGCAACTCTTAAGCGTGCATTAAAAAAATTAATTGCCGCAAATTACATTAAGACCTTAGGGAAAGGAAAAGGGACAAGATATTTAATTTCACCGACTTACGAACTGATTCAACCTATTAATATTGAAAAATACTACGAAAAGGAAATTGATGAAAGAAAAATAAAGGAAAATTTTAATTCTCTTATTATTACCGAAGTTTTAAGCAAACATAGTGTCTTTACAAAAATAGAATTAAAAAAATTAGCAGAACTTCAAAACAAATACAAAACAAATATTGCTCAGCTTTCAGAAAATGAATACAAAAAGGAGCTTGAAAGATTAGCGATTGATTTAAGCTGGAAATCTTCTCAGATTGAAGGGAATACATATTCACTTTTGGAAACTGAAAGATTGTTGAAAGAAAAAGAAACAGCATCCGGAAAGACGAAAGAGGAGGCAATTATGATTTTGAATCATAAAGATGCTTTGGATTTTATAATTACTAATATAGATTATTTAAATCCACTTTCTGTTTCTAAGATTGAAGATATTCATAGTATTTTAGTAAAAGAACTTGCGGTTCAACGAAATCTCAGAAAAAAACGGGTAGGTATTTCAGGAACCAATTATCGCCCCCTTGATAATGAATTTCAAATATTTGAAGCTTTAAAGAACACTTGTAATGTGATAAATAACAAAGAAAATGTGTTTGAAAAGGCTTTACTAACTTTGGTCTTAATCTCATACATTCAACCATTTATGGACGGGAATAAAAGGACAGCAAGGATAGTAAGCAATGCTATCCTAATTAATAATAATTATTGTCCCTTATCTTTCCGAACAGTTGATTCGATTGATTACAAGAAAGCAATGCTGCTATTTTATGAACAAAATAATATTTCGAATTTCAAAGATATTTTTGTAAATCAATTTGAATTTGCAGTAAATACATATTTTTAGATAAAGGAAAAACGAGCTGCAATGAAGTGTTTGCAGTCCGCTTCAGTAATGTTGTAATATAGGATTGTTTACGTTTTGAAATAGCTTACTTCAGTACCAGTGTAAAAACTTATATTCTTAGAAAGAAATAAACACATAATTGAAACATTTTTAATTCCGTTCTGTATTATCAATCCAAAAGAAAAAAATTTGATTATTTACCTAATTGTGATTAAGATTAGATAATTAAAAAGAGGTATTAAAATGAATTTTGACTTAAATAAACTTACAGTAAAAACACAGGAAACATTACAGAATGCAATTGAAATTGCACAGAACTACAATAATCAAATTGTAGAGCCTGAGCATATTTTTGCAGCGTTGCTACAGGATAAAGATAATGCCGCGGTTTCCGTTCTACAGAAAATAGGAACGGACTTAAGCAAAATCAAAATTAAAATCGGTGAAGCTTTGGAACAACTTCCGAAAGTATCCGGTGCCGGTGTCGGTAGTCAACAACTTTCACGGGCAAGCGGTGATTTGCTTGATATTGCGGCAAAGGAAGCAAGCGGATTAAAAGATGAATATATTTCAAACGAACATATTTTATTGGCTTTTACTTCAATTGGCGGAAATGCAGCCGAATTACTTAAAGAGCAAAATATAAAAAAAGAAACGATTCTTGCAGCTCTGCAAACTATACGCGGCAATCAGAGAATTACATCGCAGAATCCGGAAGACACTTATCAATCATTAAAAAAATACGGACGTGATTTAAATGAGCTAGCAAAGCAAAATAAACTTGATCCTGTAATCGGGCGAGATGAAGAAATTAGAAGAGTGCTGCAGGTTCTTTCGCGGCGAACAAAAAATAATCCTGTATTAATAGGCGAACCCGGCGTTGGAAAAACCGCAATTGCCGAAGGTTTGGCTCACAGAATTATTACCAGCGATGTTTCTGAAAACTTAAAAACCAAAAGAATTGTTTCGCTTGATATGGGTTCGCTTGTTGCCGGCGCACAATTTCGCGGACAGTTTGAGGAACGTTTGAAAGCCGTTATAAAAGAAGTTCAGCATGCGAACGGCGAAATTATTCTTTTTATTGATGAAATTCATCTGCTCGTTGGTGCCGGCAAAACCGATGGTGCAATGGATGCTGCAAATATTCTTAAACCTGCTTTGGCTCGCGGAGATTTACACGCAATTGGTGCAACTACATTAAACGAATACAAAAAGTACATTGAAAAAGATTCAGCATTGGAACGCAGATTTCAACCGGTAATAATTAATGAGCCGAACGAAGAAGACTCCATTTCAATTCTTCGAGGTTTGCGCGAACGCTACGAAGTTCATCACGGTGTAAGAATTAAAGATGCAGCAATAGTTGCAGCCGTTCAACTTTCCAACCGCTACATATCCGACAGATTTTTACCGGACAAAGCTATTGATTTAATAGACGAATCCGCTTCAAAATTAAGAATTGAAATTGACTCGATGCCGGAAGAACTTGATACACTTGAAAGAAGAATTAAACAGTTGGAAATTGAACGTGAAGCACTTAAGCGGGAAACGGATGATGCTTCGGCTGGCCGATTAAGTGAATTGCAATCGGAACTTGAAAACCTTGAAGAAGAAAGAACATCGTTAAAAAGTCAGTGGGCATTGGAAAAAGGACGTATTCAAAAAATACGAAAAATGAAAAGTGAAATAGAAAAAGCAAAAGCGGAAGCAGACAAATACGAACGTGAAGGCAATCTTGGAAAAGTAGCCGAATTAAGATACGGTACAATTACGGAATTAGAAAAAAAACTGCAAACTGAGTCGGAGGAATTAGAAAAAGTTCAGGCGGAAGGCGGCGGCACACTTTTAAAAGAAGAAGTTGATGCCGAAGATGTTGCGGAAGTTGTTGCTAAATGGACGGGTATTCCGGTTAGCCGAATGCTGGAAAGCGAGCGAAGCAAGTTAATAAGAATGGAAGACGAACTGCACAAACGAGTAATTGGGCAAGATGACGCTGTTAAAGCGGTTTCGGATGCAATACGAAGATCGCGTGCAGGTTTGCAGGATTCAAATCGTCCGATTGGCTCTTTCATTTTTCTTGGAACAACCGGCGTAGGAAAAACCGAACTTGCCCGTGCACTTGCGGAGTTTTTATTTAACGATGAACATTCGATGATACGAATTGATATGTCGGAATATATGGAAAAATTTTCAGTTACACGACTTATTGGTGCGCCTCCGGGATATGTTGGCTATGAAGAAGGCGGACAATTAACCGAAGCGGTTCGCCGCAAACCATACTCGGTTGTATTACTCGATGAAATTGAGAAAGCTCATCCGGATGTATTTAATGTTTTGCTGCAGGTTTTGGATGACGGACGTTTGACAGATAATCAGGGACGAACGGTTAATTTCAAAAATGTAATAATTATTATGACCTCCAATCTCGGTGCAAATTTAATACAGGAAAAACTTTCGCAGTTTAACGAAAGCAATGCTGAAGAATTACTCGGAAGTTTGCGAATTCAGTTAAGTGATTTATTAAAGAAAACAATTCGCCCTGAATTTTTGAATAGAATTGATGATGTTATTTTATTTAAACCGCTGTTAAAATCGGAAATGAAAGACATACTTGATATTCAATTGCGCGGACTTAAAAAAATGCTCGAAGCTAAAAATATTAAACTTGAAATATCAAAATTAGCAGAAGAGTTTTTAACACAAATCGGATACGATGTAAATTACGGAGCGCGTCCGCTTAAAAGAGTAATTCAGAAATATCTTATAAATCCGCTTTCTACGGAAATATTGATGGAAAATTTTGTTAACGGCGATACCGTTGTTGTAGAAAGAGACGAACAGATGGAATTGAAATTTACAAAAAAATAATTTTACAAAAATTTACAAATAATAATTACCCCGCTATTTTGCGGGGTAATTTTCAATTGGTAAAAGTATTATTTTTTTAAGGATGCTTTCAGCATCCAGATGTTTTTTTCGGCTTCAAGTATATATCTGCTTAATAGATCCGTTGTTCCAATATCAGTATTTTCATCAGCTTTATTAAAAATTGTTTTAGCCTCGCTAACAAGATATTCAATATTTGCAAGTGCAACTTTAATTGCTTCGGTTTCCTCCGATACATTTTTTGTTACTTCTAATTTTGCTGTCGCAATGTAATCTTCAAATGTATGAAGCGGTGTTGCGCCAAGCATTCTCACTCTTTCTGCTATTTCATCAACGTCAAGCGCGGAAGCTGTGTAAAGCTCTTCCAATTTTACGTGTAAATTCAAGAATTGCTGACCGACAATGTTCCAATGAAGTCCTCTAATATTTTGATAATAAATTTGATTATCCGATAAGAAACCATTTAAAAGATTTACCATTTCAGATTCGTTCACATTGTTTTCAATTGAATTATTCATTTTGTTTCTCCTTTATTTACTTAATTATTTTTATTTTCAATTGAAATTTATTCCTTTTGTTCATATAAGCCTAATTTATTATATTTATATTATTATAAATATAAGTTATGGCATCAGTTATGAATCTTCAGCAAATTGAATATTTATTAGCATTAAACAAACACAGAAATTTCAGCACAGCGGCAAAAGCTTCTTTTGTTACACAACCGGCAATGACAATTCAGATTAAAAAATTAGAAGAAGAACTCGGAGTCGTTTTATTCGACAGGACAAAGAAACCACTTATGGTTACTGACATTGGCGAGGAAGTGATAAATCAGGCAAGAATTATTTTGAACGATATTAACAAAATGAAGGATCTTGCAGAGGCATATAAATCTGATTTAACCGGCAAATTAAAAGTAGGAATAATTCCCACTATTGCACCTTATTTAATTCCTCTTTTTATTAATTCTTTCGTTGAAAAGTATCCGGGAATTAGTCTTGATATTCAGGAGGCAATAACTGACGATATACTTGCCGCACTCAAACAAGGTGAAATTGATGTTGGAATAATTGTAACGCCATATGAAATGCACGGTGTTATAAGCAAAACATTATATTACGAAAAGTTTTACGCATATGTATCCGAAGAGCATGCTTTATTCAAAAAGAAAAAATTATTAACCGCTGATTTAGACCTTAACGATATTTGGCTTTTAAAAGAAGGTAATTGTTTTAGAAATCAGATTATAAATATTTGTTCAACCGAACAACCGAAAACCGTTCATAATAATTTTCAATATGAAAGTCTTTCAATAGATGCGTTAATACGAATAGTAGAAAACAGAAAGGGACTCACAGTAGTTCCGGAACTTGCTGTTGATAATTTGGACAGCAGTAAGAAAAAAATGGTGCGACAGTTTAAAGGGTCCATTCCTGAACGGGAAGTTAGCCTGATTGTGGAGCGTGGGTTTTTAAAGAAAAGATTTATTGATAAATTTAAAGCCGAAATTGTTCATGCAATTCCAAAAAAAATGAAACGATTAGACGGTGAATTAATTGATACGGCAAGATAGCCGCGATTTGCAAAAACAAGAATTATTCAGAAGAGAACCCTTGTTTTATTACCGGATTTCTCCTGTTGCTACAGCAAGCAAAACGTGCTTAAAATGATTGAAATATCAATTTTTAGTCGGGCGAATTTCTGTGTCACCATTTAGCATCGGGAAATGATCTTGCAACAATTTGCATTTCAGCAAGAATATGCCCGAGCTGTTCCGAGTGATTTCCCATACGGCTTCCTTGTGCTGTGAAGACAGTGTTTTCCGGTAATGTCAAAGTCGCTTCTTCAATAATGCTTTCGACAATTGTTTCCCACGAAGTTTTCAATTTTGTAATATCAGGCAAAATATTTTCTTTCATTAGTGTTCTAATAATCAAATCAATTTCAAACATTTCACCTATTAAAGGATATAAATCATCAATTGCGTTTTGAGCTTTTTTGCGGCTTTCCTCCGTTCCGTCTCCTAACCGCAAAATCCACTCTTTGCTGTGACGGAAATGATACTTTACTTCTTTTAAGGATTTTTCGGCAAGCCCCGAGATATCTTCATCAGAACTTCTTGATAAAACTTCATATAAGTAAAAGAAATAAACATCGAAGAAAAACTGACGGACAATTGTGTAAGCAAAATCCGTGTTTGGATATTCTGCAAGTTGAAGATTTTTAAATTCACGAACATTTCTGAAATATGCAAGATTATCTTCATCTCTTCCTTTGCCTTCCAGCTTGCCGGCAAGTTTAAGCCAATTGCTCGCCTGCCCGATACAATCAAGAGCAATATTTGTTAGCGCGATATCCTCCTCTAAAATCGGAGCATGCCCGCACCATTCCGAAAGACGATGACCGAGAATTAAATTATCGTCTCCAAGTCGAAGGACATATTCAAATAATTTTTTCTTTATTTGGTCTGAATAATTATTGTACATTATAATTCTCTCACAGCTTTAGGAACGGAATAAAATTGCGGATGGCGATAAATTTTGCTCTTACCCGGCTCAAAAAAAGGTCCGCTATCCGAAGGTGTTGTTGATACTATTGCATTGGACGGAACAACCCACAAGCTGACTGCTTCACCTCGACGAGTGTAAACATCACGGGCATTTTGTAGCGCAAGCTCGGCATCCGGAGCATGAACACTTCCTGCATGTTGATGCGGTATCCCGTTTGATGGTTGTGTAAATACTTCCCACAGAGACCAATTATCATTTTTATTTCTTTCCATTTGATTCACTCAAAATTTTTTGTTACAAATTATTTTTAATCCGAATTATGTTTTTTAGCATAAGCATTTGCAGCCGCACGAACCCAACGCCCATTTTCGTGAGCAGTTTTTCTATCTTTAATTCTTTGTTTGTTCATTATTCCGTTTCCACTAATAACTTTGTAAAATTCACTCCAATCAATTTCACCGAATTCCCAATGCTGAGTTTCCATATTAAATTTCAAATCTTTATCAGGAACAGTTAAATTTACAGCTTTCATTTGCGGAATTGTTAAATCAACAAATCTTTGCCTAAGTACATCGTTAGTTTCTAATTTCACTTTCCATTTCATAAGTTCAGCAGAATTAGCTGATTCTTTGTCCGAAGGACCAAACATCATCAGCGAGGGCCACCACCAGCGGTTAACAGAATCCTGCACCATTTCCTTTTGAGCTTTAATCCCTTTTGACAAAACTGCAACAATTTCATAACCCTGTTTTTTATGAAAATTTTCCTCTTTGCAAATTCTAACCATTGCCCTTGAATAGGGTCCGTAAGAAGTTTTTGCAAGCATTGTCTGATTCACAATTGCGGCTCCGTCAACCAACCATCCAATTACTCCAATATCCGCCCAACTTAGAGTAGGATAATTAAAAATTGAAGAATATTTTGCTCTGCCTTCAAGTAGTTGCTCAATTAATTCCTTCCGGCTTATCCCCAATGTTTCAGTTGAACTATAAAGATACAATCCGTGTCCGGCTTCATCCTGAACTTTTGCAAGCAGTGATATTTTACGCCTTAGACTTGGAGCGCGAGTAATCCAATTACCTTCAGGCAGCATCCCCACAACTTCGGAATGTGCGTGTTGCGACATCATTCTAATTAATTGTTTTCGATATTTTTCAGGCATCCAATCTTTAGGCTCAATCTTTTCGCCTCGATCTAATTTAGCATGAAATTCATCCAACTGTTTATTCGGCTCGGTCATCTATTCTCCAAAAATTTTGATAAAAATATAATACATCTTTTTTATTGAAGCAATCGGCATGCAAATTAAAATTTTTTTATTCTTCATTATTGGTGCTAATAGTAAATTGAATGACTATTTTTGTCTATCTAAAATGAAATCATTTATAATTTTATGCTGAATAATATCAATAATTTTTTCTACCCGAAAAGTATTTGCCTTGTCGGAGCTTCTTCACGAGAACACAGTATCGGATTTGAAATGCTCCATTCCCTTAGCCGCAATCATTATAAGGGAATTATTTATCCTGTTAATCCAAAGTCGCCGAGTATTCTCGGATACAAATGTTATAAAAGTATCAGCGACGTTCCCGAACAAATTGATCTTGCAATTCTTGTCGTTCCGAAACATTCGGTTGAGTGTTCAATTGATTTGCTAATTGACAAAAATGTAAAATCCATAATTGTTATCACTGCCGGATTTAAGGAAACCGGTAAAGAGGGCGAAGAACTTGAAAAAATAATTGTAGACAAAGTTAACGCCATAGGCGGGAGGTTAGTTGGACCTAATTGTATGGGAGTGATTAATTCTCTGCCTGATGTTAGACTAAATGCAACATTTGCGGCGGAGCGGCCCAAAGTTGGCAAAACCGGATTTCTTTCGCAAAGCGGTGCACTTGGCGCTGCCGTATTAAATTCAATGCGGTTAACCGATATTAATTTTGCACATTTTATAAGCGTTGGCAACAAAGCCGATGTTTTTGAAAATGATTTGCTGCATTTTTGGCAAGATGATAAAAACATAAGCACAATGACTTTCTATCTTGAAAGCTTTGTAAATGGACTTGATTTTATTAAACCGTTCATGAAAGGAGAAATTACAAAGCCGGCAATTGTATTAAAAGCAGGCAAATCAACAGGTGGAATGAAAGCAGCGTCTTCGCATACCGGAGCTTTAAGCAGTAAGGATAAAGTTGTTAAAGCCTTGCTTAAACAATTTGGAATTATCCGAGTTTGTGATGTAAATGAAATGTTTAACACATCAAAAGGATTTGAAAATTTTCCTTTGCCAAAAGGGAATAGAGTTGCAGTAGTTACAAATGCCGGCGGTCCTGCTATTCTGACCGTAGATGCTCTCGAAAACGCAGGACTTGCCATTGCCGAACTTACTGAAAGTACCAGACAGCAATTGCGAAAAATTGTAATCGCAGAAGGAAGTGTTGAAAACCCGATTGACTTGCTTCCCGGTGCAGATGCATCGGTTTACAAAAAAGTAATTGAACTAATTATTAACGATGAAAATGTTGACGCTGTAATTTCAATTTTTGTTGAGCCGATAATGGTGCAGCCATTTGACGTTGTTGAAAGTGTTTCTGATATTCAATCAGATAAACCGATATTGCAAGTTGATATGCCGATGCCGGAGTTTTGGGATAAATACAGACACGATTCTAAAAAGCATTTGCCGATTTTTAAAAATCCCGAAGACCCGGCAATTGTACTTTCAAAAATGTTTTTCTTTTATGAACAAAGAAATAAAATTGAAAAACAAAAAAAGGAATACAATCAGTTGTTAAATATTTCTAATAAGATTGAAGCTAAATGGGGAAATGGATTTCTTTCACAAAATCAAATTAACACGTTATCTGAAGAATATCATTTACCGCTTGTAAATAGTTTGATAATTCACAGCAAGGATTTAGATACAGTATCAAATGAATTTTTCCCGCTTGTAATAAAAGGAATAAACAAAAATGTAATTCATAAATCTGATATTGATGCAGTAAAAATAAACATAAGAAACGAAAACGAACTTAAAGCAGCTGCCAAAACCATTGAAAATAATTTTGAAAAAAATAATTTCAAAGTTGAGCAATTTTTAATTCAAAAATACCTTGACGTAAAATTTGAATTGTTAATTGGCGGTTATCGCGACGCTTCTTTCGGACCGATAATTATGTTTGGCAGCGGCGGTAAGTACGTTGAGGTTTTCGATGATACTACTATTCGTTCAGCATATTTAACAAACGAAGACATAACAAAAATGATTGCCGAAACGAAAATCGGGAAACTACTTAGAGGCGTGCGGGGAGAATCGGCTTCGGATATTGCAACCATAGCGGATATTATCCAAAGTTGTTCAAGAATGATGTTGGAAAATCGGAATTTATCTGAGTTTGATATAAATCCTTTAGTTGTAACAAAAACTGACAAAATATTTATTGCGGACATTAGAGTCAAAATCGGGAAGAACAAATAACGCTTCCCTCATTAACAAATACCGTTACAATAATATTTAATTATTAAATACTTAATTTATTCCAAATTCTATTAATGTCATCTTATAAAAATTATAAAGTCGCTTTTGTTACAAGCGAAGTTGTGCCTTTTGCAAAAACCGGAGGCTTAGCTGATGTTGCAGGTTCATTGCCGAAATACATTAGCAAGTCCGGAGTTGACGTAAAGGTCTTTATGCCAATGTATTCAAGCATAGATTTTTCAAAGTGTAATCTAACTCCGATAAATTCTAACGACAATATTCTGATTAGAACTGCAGCTAAATTGTATCCGGTAAAAATTTATCGTAGCACTTTACACAATTCTCAAGTTGAAATTTACTTTATACAAAACAAACATTTTTTTCACCGAGATAAAATTTATACAGAGGATGCGGATGAGGACGAAAGATTTATCTTTTTTCAAAAAGCTGTTATTGAAACAATTCAAAGGCTGAAATGGGATCCCGATATTGTGCACTGCAATGACTGGCAAACTGCTCTTATTCCTTTATTGTTAAGGGACAACTATTCGTGGGATAAATTATTTTCAAAAGCGGCAACTTTGCTAACAATTCACAATGTTGGATATCAGGGAATCTTTGGAAAAGCTACGGCAGAAAAAGCCGAAATACGAGATGAGTTTTACAAACCCAGCGGGAAAGTTGAGCTTAACGGAAATATTAATTTTTTAAAGGCCGGAATTAATTTTGCCGATTTAATTACAACTGTGAGCAAAACCTATTCAAAAGAAATTTTAACTGCTGAATTTGGGCATGGTCTTGAAACTACTTTACAAAATCGCATTGACGATATTTACGGAATAATTAACGGCGTGGACTATTCCATTTGGAACCCCGAAGTTGATAAGAATATTCCTTTTAAGTATTCTACCAATAATATGAATGGTAAAAAGTTAAATAAAAAAATTTTACTAACTGAATTTGGTTTGCAGTTTAGCGATGATGTTCCTGTGATTGGAATCATTTCCCGACTTGCTTCACAAAAAGGATTTGATATTATTGAAGAAGTACTCTCAAAAATTATTAAACTGAAAATGCGTTTAATAATCTTGGGAAGCGGAGAAACCCATTACGAAAAAATGTTTGCTGATCTTGTGAAAAAACATCCTCGTAAAGCTGCGGTTTATCTCGGTTATAACTATGAGCTTGCTCATCTTGTTGAAGCCGGTTCGGATATGTTTTTAATGCCTTCTCATTACGAACCTTGCGGACTGAACCAAATTTATTCTCTAAAATATGGAACCGTTCCAATCGTTAGAAAAACAGGCGGACTTGCTGATACCGTAATCGATTGGAATGAAAGTGTTGCAAAAGGAAAAGAAGATGGGAACGGATTTGTTTTTTCAGAGTATTCGGGCGCCGCATTAATTAAAGCCTTGAGACGTGCTCTTAAAATTTTTAATCGAAAATCTGAATGGAAAAAAATTATTACAAACGGAATGAAATGCAATTATTCGTGGCAGAAATCTGCAGAAAAATACATTGAGCTATATGATAGAGCTTACATGAAAAGAAACAAATAATAATTATAAGTTCCGCTTTCATAAATTAAAAGCGGAACTTAAGAACTAACTAAATTTGATATTTATTCAATAGATTTCTTGCAATAATAAGCTTTTGAATCTCTGAAGTGCCTTCATAAATCTCGGTAACTTTTGAATCGCGAAACATGCGTTCAACTTCATACTCGCGAACATATCCGTAACCGCCTAGTATTTGCACGGCATCGCGAGCATTATCAACGGCAACAGTAGATGCATAAAGTTTAGCCATTGATGCCTCCATAATATAATCTTTACCTGCGTCTTTAAGAGCAGCAGCCTGCAGCGTTAATAATTTAGCCGCTTCTGCTTTTGTTGCCATATCCGCTAAGTTAAATTGAATTGACTGGTGATTAAATATTTCAGTACCGAATGCTTTACGCTCCTGCGCATACTTCATTGCCACTTCAAATGAACCGGTTGCAATACCAACCGCCTGCGATGCAATTCCGTATCGTCCGCCGTTAAGAGTGTTCATAGCAAAATTAAATCCCTTACCGACTTCCCATATCACATTTTCTTCAGGTACTTTGCAATTTGTAAAAGTAAGTGAACAAGTATCCGAACTGCGAATACCAAGCTTATCTTCTTTAATACCGTGGTCAAAACCTTCCCAGCCTTTTTCAACAACAAATGCGGTTATTCCCTTGTGCTTTTTCTCACTGTCGGTTTGTGCTATAACAATAAAGTAATCAGCTGATTGTCCGTTGGTAATCCAATTTTTTATTCCGTTGAGAACCCAATAATTTCCTTCTTTGTGAGCAGAAGTTTGCTGATGAGTTGCATCACTTCCCGCCTCCGGTTCCGAAAGAGCAAACGCCCCGAGCTTTTCACCGCGAGCCAAAGGTTTTAAGTATTTTTCTTTTAAAAACTCCGAGCCCCATTTTTCCAATCCAAAAGTAACAAGTGAATTATTGACCGACATGATAACGCCAACACTTGCATCAACTTTAGAAATTTCAATCATAGCCAAAACATAACTGACCGTATCCATTCCGGCACCATCGTATTTTGGATCAACCATCATGCCCATAAAACCAAGTTCACCAAGTTTTTTTACTATTTCGGTAGGAAATTTTGTTTCTTTATCCCTCTCAATTGCGGTTGGTGCAATTTCTGCTTTTGCAAAATCACGGGCAGTGTCTTTAATCATTTGTTGTTCTTCCGACAATAAAAAATCCATAATAGTCTCCACTAATCTTTTTATATATTATTTTATATCAAAAAATAATTATCTCTTCCTTTAAAACGAAAGGAATTATTAATTAACT
>CAZXDS010000022.1:0-26202 GCA_964639525.1 uncultured Melioribacteraceae bacterium
CCCACGACTGAAGTCGTGGGTTAGTCAAAATATTACTTTTTAGAATGGACTCATTAATAATATTCCGAAATCCTAATTTATTCCAAGCATTCTGTTAATTCTTGGTTTATCAAACCCAACAACAGGTCGATTGTTAATTAATAAAACAGGGACACCGGTTTGGCCTGTACGTCGCTGCATATCTCTTGCAGCACTCATATTTCGTGAAACATCAATATCGGTAAATTGAATTTTTTTCTCTCTTAAATATCTCTTTGCCGTATTGCAAAAACTGCAAGTAGGTGTTGAAAAAACAATCACCTTCGGTTGTTTTACATCCATAAAAATCCCTAATTATTTTGTTATTAAGTGATGATATGATGAATATTTAATGTAAAAGTTTCAATCTATTTTTAAAGAATATTTTCACTTTAACGAGAACTAATAATATTCATAAAAGTAATTTAATTGTCAAAAAAAAATAGTGAATTTCCTTATATTTATTCATCAAATTTAAATGTAATATCCATTTACTAAATAAAGTGAAACGAGAGTTTTATGGCAAAATTATATGTATCAAATAAAGATGAATCAGTAAGGATGTTTGAGAGCGACTTTTTGGAGATATTTTCCAAAGTTCATTGGACAATGCCTCTTTGGGTATTCGTTCCCTTGATTTCCTTTTTTGTGTATCGAGGATTTAATTTGGGAATGCATTTTGATAAATTTATTCTAATTTATTTAGGAGGTATTGGAATATGGACTTTTACGGAGTATTTGCTTCATAGGTTCCTTTTCCATTTTCATGCAAAGTCCAAAATTGGGAAAAAAATATTTTGGATATTTCATGGTGTGCACCATGATTATCCGCAGGATTCTAAAAGGCTTGTAATGCCGCCTTCTGTTAGCTTTCCTTTGTCCACAATATTTTATTTCTTATTTTTCTATACTGTCGGAAACATTTCGGTAAATCCGTTTTTTGCCGGATTTTTAACAGGATATTTGTTTTATGATATTACGCACTATGCAATTCATCATTTTAATTTTAAAGGGAATGTTTGGAAAAAATTAAAAGACCATCATTCCATACACCATTACAAATATGATGAACTCGGTTTTGGTGTTAGCTCTCCTGCATGGGATTATGTTTTTAGAACTACATATCCTAAAAAACATAATTCTTCAAAAATAATTAAAGATTGATTATTTAATTTATGAAAATTAAAACATTTATTAAGCATATAATCATTTTAAATTTACTCTTTGTGATAAGTATGAATGGTAAAATAGTTCATGATGTTTACATCCGATTAAATCAAGTCGGGTACTTGCCGAGTGATTCTAAATCGGGAATAGTACTTTCGAATGAGAACTTAACGGGAAAGTTATTTTTAGTTAAAAGTGCTACTACCAATGGAATAGTTTTTTCCGGTAAATTAGAAACAAAAAATGTTAAATATGCAAAATTTAATTATTCATATGAATTAGATATTACAAAACTAAATAGTATAGGTAAATATTATATTGAAATTAACGGAGTTAAATCCTTTCCTTTCATGATAGGGAATAACCTTTACACTCCGATTGTAAAAAAACTACTCGAATTTTTTAAAGTACAAAGATGTGGTTATACTAATCCTGAAATGCACGATGTTTGTCATATTGCTGATGCATCCCGTTTTATTGATGGCAAAAAAAATATTTATAAAAAAATGGATTTAACAGGCGGTTGGCATGATGCAGGGGATTATGTTAAGTTTTTAAATACAACTGCTTTTGCTACTTACACATTATTATTCTCCTATGAATTTGATCCGATTAAATTTGGATTTGATTATAACAATAACGGTGTTCCTGATATTCTTGAAGAAGCCAAAATTGGATTGGACTGGTTGTTAAGAGCTAACTATAAAGATAAAATGTTGGTAACTCAGATACAGGATTTAAGAGATCACGACGTTGGATGGCGGTTGCCGGAAAATGATAATCTAACATTTGACCGTCCTGCATTTTTGGGAATTGGAAAAAATTTAATTGGAATTTATTCTGCTGCTTTAGCGCTCGGTGCTAAAATATGGGTTGAAAAATTTAGTTATTATGCGTTTTCAGATAAGTGTTTGAATACATCTATCAAATTCTATGATATTAGAAATGATGTGCCGGATATTGATTCTAGCGGTACCGGAGTTTATGTTGATAAATCCTATCTTGGCAAACTTGCACTTGCTGCTATTGAGCTTTATAATGTTACAAAACAACAGAAATATTATAAAGATGCATTGAGATACGGTAATCTTGCCGGTTCTGACTACTGGTGGAGTTGGGGAGACATAAATGCTTTTGCCGATTACAAAATTGCTAAGTACCGCAGTCAATTTGCAAATAAAATTGAAGAGAATCTGAAAAGATTTAAAAGTCTATATGAAAATAATTTATTCGGTGAGGGTGCAGGACTATATTGGGGGTCAAATAATACTTTACTCGGCATTGCTCTTCAAAATGTTTTATGGAAAAAGTTGACTCACAAAACTACATATGATTCAATGGCAGTAATCCAGAGGGATTTTATCTTAGGTCGAAATCCGTGGGGAATCAGTTTTGTTTACAATTTTGGTACAAATTTTACAAAATCATTCCATCATCAAGTAGCATATTTTAATAGTGGTAAATTACCCGGCGGATTTGCAGCAGGACCCGTTAATAAGACAGTACTAGATAGCAGCGGTATAAAATTTGAGTTGCCTGACAAGTACAAAAAATTTCAAACCAAAGAATGTTACTACCGTGATGATAGAATGGACTTTATCACAAACGAGCCAACTATTTCAGCAAATGCAACTGCAATATTTGTGATGGGATACTTTTCAAGAAATTAAGAAATTATAGAATTATTTAGATAATAGTGAATTTAGCAGCAATGCATTTTATTATTCACTATTAAACTATAAATAATGTCTCATATTGAATCTCTTTTAAGGCAAATCTTATTTTGAGAAAGTATTGTACTTAACTATACAATGCTAACTCAAGTAAAAACAATAACATAGGACGTTATTTCTTGGCACTAAAATTGATTTTATATGGGGAAATAAAAGGATTAAGTTATGAGTAATAAAATACGAATTATACCATCGGGCTTTGATTTTGTTGATAAAAGTTGGGGCGGAATATATAGGGGCGGAAGCTATCTCATTGTCGGTCCTCGAAAATCGGGTAGGACTTTAATGGGATTAAAATTTGCGTTGGAAGCTGCCGAAGAAAAGGAAGTTTGTCTTTATTTTACTAATATGCGCCCAAAAGATTTGATGATTCAAGCCGCTTCCTTAAATTTTGATATTCAATCCTATATGAACAGTAATAGGATAATAGTTGTTAGAGTTGGAAATCCTGAAGAGGTTTATAATTATCCCAATCACGATAAATACCTCTCCGATTATTTTAAAGATATAATTACGGTTGTAAATCAATACAAACCAAGTAGAATAGTATTTGATGAATTGACACCATATATTGGGTTTAATAATATTTATGCATTGAGGGATGCTTTTTTGAGCTCTCTTGAAGCTGTAGAAGAAAGAGATATTACAAGTCTTTTTATTGTAGGCGAACCTGCTACCGAAAAAGCAGAAGCATTAGTTAATACCATAATTCAGTATGTTACCGGAGTTTTTTACTTAAAGAAATCAACGAATAAAATCGGAAATAAATTATTTGGCGGAACACTTGAAATTGTTCCAAATGTTGGTCACACAGAAGGGCAGTTTGAGTTTAATTATAGAATTGAACCTCTCATGGGAGTTACAGTTGTTGGTGCAGAAAAAAAACAAACTCCCCAAAAAAAATCAAAACCGGTACCATTAGTAAAAAAGATTAGAAAAAACAAACTTGATGAAAGTAAGCAACCGATTTCCAATAAATTTAAATCACCAATCTATTCATATAATGATTTTAAGTTAATATTAAATAATCAAATTGCACTATATAAAAGCACCGGGCAAATGTTTAATCTCACTGCATTTAAATTAGACTCGGTTATATATCAAAGTGGACTTCTAACTGATGCACAATTTAAAACAACCATTTCATCTTCATTAGCAAAGAAGGATAAATTTTGTTTTAATGAAGATTATTTTTATGTGCTGCAAGTTCGCTCTAACGATAAAAGTCTTGATAATTTGATATCAAATATTGTTGCTAATTTGTCTAATCAAGATGAGGAAAACATTAACAAGGTGAATTCTCATATCTGGATTAGCAGTAAAACCGTAAATGAGGAAATCACTGATGCCGAGACACTTTTGTTAGATATCATATCTAAAAACAACAATTATGCTACCATAAGTTCCTTTTTAGAATAATGAAAAAACTAATCTATATAGCAATGATTTCTTGTTTTTTGTGTTCTTTAACAATTGCTCAAAATAAAAGTGAAACATTAAAAAGGAAAGCAATACAAAAAATGCAGGTAGGTCGATTTGGCGAAGCCATTGATTTATTAAATAAGTACATTGCTGCAAATGGTAGAAAAGCAGAGGGCTACAATCTTCGCGGCTTGAGCTTTGAGAAAAGAACTGAATATTTTAATGCAATTTTTGATTTTAGAAGAGCAATTAAATTAAAACCTGATAATACTGAATATAGGAAGAATTTAAGTAGAACAATCACAATTTGGCATAAAATTTTAAGAAAAAGAATTAAAGGTTTTGAAAGAGAAATAGCAATTGACCCTTCTCGTGCGTTTAATTATTTGGAAATAGGGAAATCGTATAGATGGTTGGAGGAATGGAAGAATGCCGAAATTTGGTACGATAAATATCTTGCCCGTGATGATAACGCTTCACCGGATGAAATTATAAGATATTCAATAATTTTAGCAAAAACCGGTTCCATTGTAAAAGGAGAAAAAATATTAAAAAAATTTGTTAACCGTTATCCTAGTGATTGGAGGCTCTGGAGCCGTTACGGATATTTTACTCTTTGGCTTGGAAAAAGAAATAATGCAAAAAATGCCTTTGAAACTGCACTTGGATTTAAACCGTTTTTTAAAGAAGCCCAAGACGGACTTGATCTTGCTACAGACAAGGCTTACGTAACGCAATACCAGCAAGGGGATTTGGAGAGAAACAGACGTAATCGTAATAAAGTGTATCCGATTGATAGGGATTACAGAAAAATTAAGCGCAATCCCAATGATGATGATACAAGATTTTTACTTATTGAAGAATTGATTGATGCAAATAGATATTCTGAAGCTTACGACCAAATTCAGTACTTAAAACCTAACTATGAAGAGACAACCCAATACCAATCGTTGTGGAAAAAAATTAACGAATATAGAACAACCACATTAAATAACAGTCTGAATGATTTTGAAACGGCATTAAAAGAAGATCCGACTGATTCATCGGCAGTCAGAAAAATGGTTAACGTTTATGCCTCACAAGAAAATTATTCGGATGCTGAGGAAATATTAAGTGAATATTTAGATTTGGTACCAAATGATACGAAGCTAAGATTTAAATATGCTAAAATTCTTGCGTATGACAGAAGGTTTGATGAAGCCCAAACACAAATTGAACAAGTTGTTGATGAAGACCCGGCAACAGTTAAATATAAATTATTAGCCGGACAACTTGGTGTTTGGATGAACGACGATCTAGATAAATCAAAGCAATATTTGGAAGATTTCATTAATTCTAAACCAAATGATGTAAACGGCTTGTTGGCATTAGGAATGCTCAATTTTCAAAAACATAACTTTGATGCGGCAAAGGAATATGCCGACAGAGTAGCTGCACTTGCCCCGCAAAATGAAGACCTCACACATTTGCAAGAGTTATTGACCAATGAAACTTTAAGAGAGCAAGCAGATGCAATAGTTACAAAATTAAATGAAGGAAGAAAGTTGGCCAAAGAGGAGAATTATGAAGATGCAATTCCATATTATCAAGAATATATGGATAGTACGGAAAATCCATCATCTGACTTTATGTACGAATTTGCAAGTGTTTATTCAGCAAATAAACAATATGAAGATGCCATTCCAATATATGAAAATCAGTTAGCAGAAAATTATGATGTGGACAAAGATAAAGAATTGGCAAAAATGTACCTCGCTGCAGGTGATTCGGTTAAAGCACTTGATGAATTTACAAAGTTATCCGAAGAAGACCCGAATGACATTGAAACCAAACTTTATCTTGGCGATTCCTATTTGGCAAATAAGGATTATGACAATGCAAGAGATATTTACACAAGTCTTGAAGCGGTTGCGCCTGATTCTTTTAATATTAGTGATAGATTAGGATGGCTTCCGCGAGATAAAAATGATCCGTTAAATTATTTATTATCCTATGTTATTGTTAATCCAATCGGTTATATTTTTAGGGATAATTTGGATTTTCAATTACTCTACGGCGGAATAAATTTAGAAGTCGGTCTTTATAAAAATATTTCTATTACAGGTTCGTGGTATCGTGGGCGAGTAAGTAATACAAACGATTTTATTGATTATACGGTTTTAAAGGGCAGACTTAATTTCAACCTTGATAAATATACTTTGCTAACATTCGGTTATGGTATTACCAAATTAAAGTACATAAAAGATATTCCTTATTATGAAGGATTATTAATGAGAGAGAAAAAAGATCATTACAGAATTGCAGCACAGTACAGTCAAACTGATGCTGCATTAATACTTTATTCTCCTCAATTAGTAAGAACAAGATTAATAGGACATTTACTAAAGCTTGACGGATATTACAAAAATCCGTACGGTTTGCAGTTTTATGGTATGTATGATTTAATTTGGTCTGATAAAACAGCAACAATAATTGATAATATTGGTAATAATCTAATGTTGAGAATCGGTAAAAAGTTTTTACCCACTGTTGCGGTTGGTTATGAATACTATTTCTCTGATTTTAAGTATGATTTTGTTTATTATTATACTCCGCAAAGATTTGTTTCACACAGTATTTGGGGAGAATGGGATATATATAAAGATAAACAATGGAATCTTACAGTTGGCGGAAAAGTTGGGTATGTTCCTTCAAGTGATTTTATTGTAAGCGATGCACACTTTAATTTATTGTATGATGTTAATGAACGGTTAAGATTAGCTGCAAATGGATTCTATAGCAATTCTATTCAGGATTTTGCAGGATATAGTTCAACCTCTCTTTATATAAGTGCATTTTGGACAATTTATTAACTATATTTTTTGTAAACAGTAAGTTAGAAAGGTATTTATAGTAATTAACTTTAAGAATTATTTATAAGGTCTTCTATTGAAATGAGTTAAATATTCTTGTATATTAATAAGGCTTTTGTAATAAAGTGAGACAATTATCATTATCTAACAGTGATGGAAGTAAATAAGTAATAAATAGTGTCATTTTCAAACTATATTGTGGCATTAAAATTGGTAAACTAAACTAAACCAATATTTGTAATGGATAAAAAAACTAAAATAGAAAAATATCAAATAGCAATTGATAATAGGGAAGTAAAACCACCGGTTAGAGATATTGGGCATGAAAAAATTAGGACCATTCTTATTTCCGGAATTGTATCCTTAATATTAATTCTTATTATTATTTTTACATTGCCTTCAACCATTCTATCAATAAATGGATTATTGGTTTATGCATCCATAGTAGCTCTTGTAATTTTTCTTTTTGTTTTATTATTTAGATATTTCTCAATATTAGTGCTTGCTTATCTATATATCACAAAATATACAGTTGAAAACAAAGAAGGTTATTTCCCATTTATCTCTATAATTGTTCCTGTGTTTAATGAGGGAATTGTTTTATCAAAATCCATTGAATCACTACTTGAGTTGGATTATCCTAATTATGAAATTATTATTGTAAATGATGGTTCTACCGATAACACTGCGGAAGTTGCTGAAGAGTGGGTTGGCTATAAACAAGGTACTTCCTCACTTGTGAAAATATCATTGATAAATAAACCAAACGGTGGTAAATCAAAAGCATTAAATGCCGGCATACAATATTCGGAAGCTGAATTTGTTGTTTGTATGGACGGTGACTCGCAGCTTGGTGTAAACAGCTTAAAGATGGGAATTAGCCATTTTGTTGATCCCAACGTGGGTGCAGTTGCCGGAAATGTAAAAGTGGATAACAGAAGAAAAATGCTTACGGATCTTCAGGCGTTGGAATATATTGAAGGATTAAATATGCCGCGAAGTGCTCAAGGTTTTATAAGGTCGGTGAATATTATTCCCGGTCCCATAGGTATTTTTAGAAAAACCGCACTGCGTGATGCCGGATATTATTCAAGCGATACTTTTGCCGAAGATGCCGATCTTACTTTGAAAATACTTGCGAAAAATTGGAAAATAAATTACGAACCTAATGCTATTGCCTATACAGAAGCACCGGTAAAATTGTACGAGCTATTGAAACAACGTTATCGCTGGACTCGCGGAATATTGCAGGCAATTAGAAAGCACAGAAAACATATTTATAATCCCACAGTTAATTTTAATTTAACATTAATTTTATGGTCAATGGCTTATGAAGCTTTATTGTGGCCCGCAATGAATATTCTTTCAAACTTATTCTTCATTTTTGTAGCTATATTTTATGATATGTCAGCACTCGTGTTTTTTTGGTGGTTTGGAATATTAATTTTAGATATGATGGCGGCGGTTTATTGTGTCGCATCCGAAAAAGAAGATTTCAGATTAGTTTTATATTCATTGGTTTACCGGTTAGTCTTTATTTTGTTGATTGATATAACAAAAGCGATGGCAACCGTTGAGGAATTTCTCGGGTTTGAAATGACTTGGGGAAAATTAGAACGAACAGGAAGTCCGGCAGGTAAAACCTCCGGAGGAACTGCTGCTAAAGAAGCGGCGGCTTAATAAAAATTTAAATAATTACTTAGAGGTATAAAATGGAACTAATACCGATACTATCATTAATCATTCTTGTAGCAACAATTTCAACTTTTGTTCTTGCAGTGGGTGCATACATATTATATAAGATACGTGAAAGAAAAGGGAAAATTGCACAGGCTTCACAACCTGCTGCTATTCCAGGTGAAATGATTGCTCCTGCTCCGTTAATGGCAGAACAGCGGGGAACAAGAACTACGTTTGCCGAAACAGGAACAGGTTATCGCACAGGTTATTCAACAGGTCAAACCGCTCAGCAATACCAGCAGCAACCAATTTTTGCAACACAGTCTAATGCAGCAACTAACCCTGGTTTGCGTCCTACGTATTCTCAATCTCCGACAAATGTTGCGCCAACTTATGCGGAGCAGCGTCAAGCTCCAATGGCAACAAACTTTCAGGGTACTGTCGAAGCAGGAAGGGAAACTACGGAAAGGAAAAAGTTTATGCGTTATACTAATGAAGGATTTGTTCGAGCAACAAAAGAACAAAAAAAGGAAGAAGATACTTTACGTTGGAGATAAAAATATTTTTCATTTCGTTTAAAAGAAATTAGAGGGTTGGAATTGTGGCAATAAAAAGGAAAAAAGGATTAAAGGTAAATTACTTTATTATTTTTCTGAGTGGATTAGTTCTTCTCGTTGCCGGAATATTAGTCTACCTGCTTATCATTCAAGGGGTTTATGGTAATTATGATGTAGAGGAAATTTTACCTTCCAAAAAGAATATTGAGGAATTAGTTTCAACGAAAGGGCATTCAACTGCAATTTTATTTTCAAATTATACGCAGAATTTACTTCCTGATGGTAGTACTTGGTTGAAAGATAATGTTGATACTTGGGAAACTTTTTTAAAAGGTATAAAAGTTGGTTATGATGTTATTAATGATCAGGATATTGAGCACGGAAAGTTATCTGATTTCAAATTAATTATTTTGCCGGGTAGTAAATCATTAAGTGATGCTGAATTAATTCAAATTAAAAAGTATCTTGAAAAAGGCGGAAGTATATTTGCTACGGGTGGAACTGCTTCATATTCCAATGAAGCAAAATGGAGAGGCTGGAATTTTTTCACTGAAGTTTACGGAATGAAATTCAACCGTGAAATTGACCCGAAAATTGATAAATATAAAATTCATACTTTACGAGGTAATTTACCCGTAACCGGAGGAATACCAACCGGATTTACTTTGAATATTGCTACTTGGGACAGACCGATTTATGCGGAAATTTTGGAGCCGAGGACAACACAAGTCAGTTTTTGGTATAATTTTAGGCGAGAAAAAGGATTGGTAAATGAGGAAATTAAAAAAAGTGCGGGAATTTCCTATGGAACTTATGGCAAAGGCCGTTTTGTTTGGTATGGTTTTGAGCTAAACTCGGTAGTTGGGAAACAAGAAGATTACATATATTTTGACAGGCTTTTCCAAGGTTGTATTAATTGGTTAACTTATAAAGCAACAGCTTATGTAAAAGATTGGCCTGCTCCTTATGAATCGGCTGCAATTTTTACACCTACAATTGCAAATGATTTTAGTAATATTAAAAATTTAACCGGACTATTAAGTTCTCGCCATTATCCTGCAACATTTGTTGTTGATCCATATGAAGCGGCGCAGCATCCAAAAGTTATCAGGTCTCTTTCCAAATACGGAGATTTTGCCGCAATTACAGATGTCGGATTTTTGGAAAGTGCAGATGACACTACTAACAAGCTATATGACGAAGAAGTTCAGTTAGCCAACATTTCGCCGGGAGTTGATACTTTAAGTAAAATAATTGGTTCCGACGTAAAAGGTATTAGTCCGCTTTTTGGGTTTTATGATGAAAATACTTTGCAGGTAATGGCAAAAAATAATTTGGATTTTTTAATCACCGATTCACTTACAGACAGGTCGGTTCCTAAAAAATTAATAAGAGGGGAAAAGCAAATACTTGCAATTACAAATACATCCCGTGATGATTATACAATTATTAATAAATTCGGGTTAACAGAAAAGAAATTTCAGGATTATACTTATCGTGAGGATATTGATCGTGTAAACTTTGTCGGTGGGTTATATGTGTTTAAAGTTCATACCGATGGTCAGTTAAAACCTGGATATTCAGGTGAGATTGACGATGTAATGAAATACTTAAAAAAGAAAAAAGTATGGATTACATCAATCGCAGAACTTAAGAGATGGTGGTTTAGACGTGAAGGTGTTGAAATAAGATACGAAACAAGAAGTAAGCGGCGGATAGTTGTTGAAGTTTCAAATCCTAAAAAAACAAAAACAGATAATTTTGTTGTTGAAGTTCACCTTAATAAACCGGTTAAAAATATTAAAATTTCATCTGAAATTATTAATACAATAATTCCTGAATTTGATTTCGACTCTTCAAATTACATACTCTATCTTTATATTAATGATTTGGACTCAGGTGATTCACGAACTTTTAATGTGGATTTTGAAAACATTAAAAAAGTTGAGTGAATTTTCGGTAAAAATTATAGTTTTTGAATAAAAAGAGTTCTTTTTAAAAAGTATAAATTATTTTTTTTAATTAAATTATCTTTAATTAAATAGAGACTATGCCGAAATAATTTATTATTTTAGTAAGAGAACTTTTATAAAAACGAAAAAAATTTTAACTTTTGTATGGAAAACCAAATCAAGAAATATTTTTTTACAATAGCAAAAAGTTTATTTCTAATAGTATTAATTGTCGGATGTGTTCAGTCTGGAGTTGGCAACCCAAATGACACAGTTGGTATTACTATCACAAATCCAACTACCGGCGATAGTGTTCAAATTGGTGAGAACACCATCTCGTATCAAATTACAAATCCTGCCGGTACAGCATTAGATCATTTTGAAATTATTTTAAATGGTGGCGATTCTGTAAGAATTGTTCAGGCAAAAGATAACTTAAACGGCACTGTCCTTTCACTTGGGATAGATTCGTCTTTAATTAATACTACGGTAAGTTATTTTGTAAATGTTGCGACCAAAAGTAATGTTTTTACAACCAGCGAAATTCAGTCAAACCTTTTTGTTACTGAAAAAAGAACGCCACCCGATGCTCCTACAGATTTAACTTTGGCAAAATTAGGCGGAACTTCAACTACATTTTCAGCCAGTCTTGAATGGGTTGATAACGCCGACAATGAAGTTACTTATGAACTATGGAGAAAAGAAGGTTCAAATGGCGAGTATGGTTCTACTCCATATAGAACTTATGCAGCTAACACCCAACGTGTAAATGATGATGGACTTTCAAGATTTGTTGTTTATATATATAAAGTTTCGGCAAAAAATAAATACGGACGATCAAAATTTAGTAATGAGGTTAGTACAGCCGATCAACCCGATGAAGCTCCGACAAACCTTAAAGCAACTGTATTAGGTGCAACAAAAATTTATTTAACTTGGGACGATAATGCAATTGCAAAACTCGGTTATAGAATTCAGAGATCGGATTTGACTTCAACGCAATATTCACAAATTGCCATTGTTACTACTAAAGAATATACTGACAAAAATTTGAGTGCATCAACTACGTATAGTTATAGAGTTCAGTCTTTTACTTCAACATCCGAAAGCAATTGGTCAAACCCTGTAAATGTAACTACATTAGCTGAAGACATTCCTCCGCCATTGAATTTAACTGCTGTTTTTGATTCGACTACAAAGTTTGTTACTGTTAGTTGGACTGACATTACTTTTTTGGAAACCGGAACATCTATTGAAAGAAAAGATGGTTTAATCGGGACTTATCAGGAAATTGGAACTACTAATGCAGACGTAGGATTATTTATTGATCAATCAGTAGAGCCGGGGTCCACTTATGTTTATCGGGCAAAGCATCATACGTCACTCGGTTTTGATACGGATTATTCAAATGAGGCACAAATATTTGTTCCTGATTTACCTCCGGTAGCTCCATCGGATTTAATAATTTCTACTTTAACACAAAACGTAAACTATTTGCTTAATTGGACACTAAATTCCAGTGATGAAGATAGAGTGGAAATTTGGCGTAAGGATGGTTCTTCAGGGCAATATCAGTTATTTAAAACACTTGCTCCAAAGACCATTGCGGATGTTGTATCGGTACCTAATAGCGGACTTGTTTTTTATTTTAAAATTCGTGCCGCCCGTGATGTTTTAGTCTCCGATTTTTCCAATGAAGTTGGTACTAACGGAAGTTCAGGTTCTAATGATATAGTATTGAATGGCGGAGCTACAGGGAGTAATTCAATTCAACTTACATGGACGGATATAACGACTTCAAAGTTAGGCTTTAGCATTGAACGAAAACTTGTTTGGGAACAAGATACCGGGTTTAAGATTATTGCTCAAGTCGGAGCTTTATCGCTGTTTTATAACGATAACGGTTTACAGCCTGTTACAACATACAGTTATAGAGTGCGTGCTATTTTTTCACAAGGTTATTCCAATTATTCAAATGTTAAAAATATAACAACAAATCCCTGATTAATATGTCATTTTTTTCAAGTATAGAATCCATTATTAATAATCATTTTGATTTTGCTGCGTTAATAGTGAACAATTTTGGCATTGTTGAAGTTGCTAACCAAAATGCTTCTGAATTGTTGACAGTTCAAAAGGGGATTCCCTTTTTTAATATTTTTGAAGGGGAAAATTCTATAACTGCTGAACGAGTTTTTCTGGAGTCAAAAAATAATGATAGGAATGTAAAAGAAAATATTACACTATTCGGCAGACAATTTTCGTTTGATAGTTCTAATTTTATACTGCAAATAAGTCCTTTTAATGTTGAGAAAGAAATTTTTTTTTTCGTATCATTAAAAACCGTTAATAAAAAAAATAGTTTTGTACCTCGAAGTAAAATAAAATCTTTTCAGCATGAAGCCTTACAGAATTTAAAGCAAACCAATGTTATTAGAGTTGTTGAAAAAATCAAATCTTCTTATCCATTTACTTTAATAGAAAAGAAAAGATTTCAAAAGGAAATAGATGCATTAAATTCAACATTCTGGATTAAAGATTCAGAAGGAAAATATATTCTTGTCAATAAGCAATTTGCATTATCAACTGATTTGAAGGTTTCGCAGATTGAAGGTAAAACTTCAAAGAGTATATTCGATGCCGGTGTTGGTGAACTATTTGAATTAGCTGCAAAATATTTAAACAAATCCTTAAATGGAATTGTACTTGAAGGTATTTCAGAAAACTTTAAATTTGACAACAATTCACCGATTCAAATTATTGAGTTGCCAATATCGGATGCGGAACAAAATATTATTCTTACAATCGGTTTTACAAATGAAATTGAAAACAAGTTAGATGAGAACAATATAGACAATGTTTTTTCTAATATTATTAATACTTTGGATGGTTCCGCCGTTGTGTTAAAGAAGAATTTTAATGTTGAACTCTTTAACGAAGTATTTAGTAAAATGTTTAATGTTGAAAAAAGTAGTGGAACGATAAATTTAAAGAATGTTTTTCCTTCTGATCTCTTTAAAAAAATTAAAATTCAATTAAATGATAAATTATTAAATAAAAGTATCAATTTTAATCATCAACTGATAATTGGTGAAGAGCTGACAAAGATTAATGTCAGATTATCAAAAATAAGTGAAAAGAACAGCGACGAAAATAAATATCTTCTGATATTTAGACAAAAAGAAAAGAAAATTTCACAACAAACAGTGAAAGAAAAAATGTATGATTTAATAATGAAAACAAGTCCGGAAGCAATTTTTATATATGAAACTGATAACCTTAAATTTATTGATGTTAATAACACTGCATTAAATATTTATGGTTACAGCCGCGAGGCATTTTTACAAATGGATTTAACCGATTTGTACGCACCTGAAGATATTCAAACGTTGCTCGAATCAACAAACGATAAGCAAAATTTAAATGGCAGTTATACAGGACCTTGGCGGCATAAACGTAAAGACGGTAGTTCTCTTCTTGTGGAAATAAGCAAAACGGAAATAGATTACGAAGGCAAGAAAGCTCATCTTAATGTAATTAGAGATATTACAAAAGAAGTGAACGGCAAAAAGGAATTACAGCTATTTAAAACATCATTCGAAAATTCACGTGACCTTATTATTTTAACCGATGCAGAAGGTTTTATCACTTTTGCAAATGAGCCTGTAAATAAAATTCTTGGGTTTTACGATGCTGAATTGGAAAATCGTCCGTTTTTGAGCCTGCTTTCAGATGGCGACAGAGCAAAAGTAAATACAAACATTTTTCATTCGGGAACAAATGAAATAAACACATTCGATATTCGATTGAAGAATAGTGAGGGAGAGTTTATTGCTGCAAAAATAATTGCAACTCCGATATTAAATTTTCGTAATGAAGTTGAGTCTTTCAGTTTAATTCTGCAGCCTAAAATTGCAGAGGTAAGTTCATCGCCTGATTCTTCAACTGTTAAGGAAATTGAATCGAAAAACAAATTGGATCCAACATTTTTATCCAACTTGTTTCACGAATTGCTTACGCCGATAAATGTAATAATAGGATTTGTTCAGGAATTAGTTGAGAGTATTGAAGAACCATCGGAAGAGCAGAAAGAATCGGCGGATATAATAAAAGAAAATCAAAAAATTTTATTGCAAACAATGAATACTGCCGTTGAATATTCACATCTTGAGCAGGGCAATATTGAAATGAAATCTGACAAAGTAGTTTTTGTTGATATTCTTGATGCTCTTGAGGAAGATACACGAAAGGAAGCTGCTACTCAAAAAACCGAATTATCATACAGCAAAATATCGTCCTCGCTGTCGTTTGTTACTGACAAATATCGCTTCATCACATTTATAACATTGTTTGTGCAGTTTGCTTTGAAAATGACAAAGGAGAAGAAACTACTTTTATCAGCTTATAATTATGGAGATAATTCATTTGTTGTAAGTTTAAAGGATAACAGAAAAGGAATTACACCTGCTTTATTAAAAAATTTGAGGGAGCTTTTCACTGCTGATGAATCGATTATTAAACACACTTTCGGCATTTCAAGATTTTCCGTAAGACTGATTCGTAAACTAACAAACTTACTTGCCGAAAAACGTGAAGTTATTTTGAAAAACGATAATCCGTTTGAATTCGGTTTAGTTTTCCCAGTGAAATTAAAAACGGTTACTGCTTCAAGAGGTGTAGATAAAACAAAACAGAACGATGAAGTTTCCGAATCGACTGAAAGCACAGCAGTGGCAAGTGTTGAAACATTGAATGCACAAAATTCAGGAGAACAAGCAAAAGTTGCCGAAACTACAGTAGCAACTGCAGTTACTGTTAAAAAATCAAAATTAAAAGATATTGATTTTTCTCAATTATCTTGTTTGTATGTGGAAGATCAAATTGATTCGCAAATTCTTTTTAAAGTACAAATGAAAGAATTGAAATCAATGGATTTTGTAACAAACTTTGAAGATGCAATTCCGCTACTTGAAACAAAAAGTTTTAACTTTATTGTAATGGATATCAATCTGCAAGGAGAGTATAACGGACTTGATGCGTTGCACATAATCCGCAAAATGCCGGTTTATCAGGATGTCCCTGTTATTGCGGTCTCCGCTTATGTTTTACCGGGAGATAGAGAAAATTTCATTACCGCAGGCTTTGATGATTTTATTACAAAACCTGTTCTTCAGGATAAATTATACGATTGTCTTCGAAAAATATTTTAATTGTAACCGTATAAAAATAATTTAACAAGTAATTTGATGTTGCTGTTTAACGGAAATAAATTGTTGAATCGTTATTCGAAATTTTTAAATAATCAAACCTATTCTTGTAATAACACCCACATAAAAAAAATTATACTTGAATGTTATTTCTACATTTAATATTTTTACCATACAAATGTATGGTAGTTGCTAACTTGATTGGTTTGTCTTACATGGGACTTACGGGACGGAAGTGCGTTTGAAATACTCATTCTAATTTTACGCAGAAATTTGTTCGGCATTTGCCGGATATTTTTATTTAATAAAATTTGTAAATTAAGTTTTGAATAGAATTTTTAATTAAAGATAATCAGCACTATAATGGCGGAATTGTTAACAATAAAAGAAGCGAGTAAATGGGCTTCGGAACATCTGAATAAGAATGTTACAAAAATAATTTTTGATAAAAGGGAAATTTCAAATAAAATAAATATTATTTTTAAATAATAAGAAATTTATTATGAATGAAGTATTAACATATATTAGCCTCTTCAGTAGCGCAGGCATTGGTTGTTATGGATTTAAAACAAAAGGTTTTAAATGTATTGCTACGAATGAAATTTTAGCTAAACGTCTAAAAATACAAGTTTACAACAATAAATGTGATTATCAATCAGGATACATCAGGGGAAGCATCTCTGAGCCTGAAATAAAGGACAAACTATTTAATGAAATAGATTTTTGGAAAGAAAGGTATAAAATAAAGGAACCTGATGTTATTGTAGCGACACCGCCTTGTCAAGGGATGTCTGTTGCTAACCATAAGAAAAAAAATGAAAAGAAACAAAATTCCTTAGTTGTTGAATCAATAATTATAACTAAAGAAGTACTACCTAAATTTTTTATTTTTGAAAATGTGCGTGCTTTTCTTAATACTATATGTACAGATATAGACGGAATAGACAAACCTATTATTGATGCAATTAAATATAGTCTCGGTGGAAATTATAGTATACTTTTTGAAGTTGTAAACTTTAAGGAGTATGGCTCTAATTCCAGTAGAACAAGGACATTGGTTATAGGCGTACGAAAGGACATCCACAATATCACACCTTATGATATATTCCCTAAAAAGAAAAAAGCAAAGACTTTGCGAGAATTGATTGGTAATCTACCATCTTTGAATAAGATGGGTGAAATTTCCAATGATGATATATTTCATTCTTATAGAGCATTTGATAAAAGAATGATTACTTGGATTGAAAATTTAAAAGAAGGTCAATCTGCATTTGAGCATACAAATATAAATGAAATTCCACATAGAATAATTAATGGTAAAAGAATTGATAATAAAAGTAAGAATGGGGATAAATATGCCAGGTGGTACTGGGATAAGGAAGGTCCTTGCATACATACAAGAAACGATATTTTAGCAAGTCAAAACACAGTCCATCCAAGCGATAATAGAGTTTTTTCGATAAGAGAATTAATGAGAATGATGTCTGTTCCTGAAAATTTTGAATGGTCAAATATCAAGGGAAAAGAATTAAGCAAACTTCCAGCCGTTGAAAAAAAAGTATTTTTAAAAAAAGAAGAACTAAATATTAGACACTGTTTGGGGGAAGCGGTTCCAACCAGTGTTTTTGAAAGTATTGCTTCAAACATTAAAAATGTAATACAAAGGAAAGAACTATCAATTACTAAAGTTAATAATATTGTAAAGAAAAAGGCCCTTTTTAATACAGCCAATTTATTAGATTTTATAGAAAGTAATTTTAACAATTATTCTTTAGAGAATATATTTTTAATTACAGAACTTTCTAATTCCAAGCGACAAAATAATTCTGCTTATTTTACTAGAACAGACATTGGATATTCATTAATTAAAGATTTACCAACTTTTAAGAAAAAGAAAAAATTAAAAATCCTTGAGCCATCAGTTGGGGTTGGTAATTTCATACCATTATTATTTAAAAAGTATGCAGCAAAAGAGAGTGTTACTATTGATGTTTGCGATATTGATGTAGATTCAATTTCTATTCTTAAAGCAATTCTATCAAAAATTAGTATACCATATAACTTTACAATTAATATATACAATGTGGATTTTTTGTTATGGGGTCAAAGTTCAAAGTACGATTTAGTAATCGGTAATCCACCATATAAAAAAATAACCAATAACAAGGACCTGCTAAGTAGGTACAAATTAGGTGTTTATAATAATGAAACAAATAATATGTTTTCGTTTTTTATGGAAAAATCATTGCAATTAGGTTCATATATATCATTAATTGTACCCAAAAGTTTATTAAATGCACCGGAATTTAATAAGACAAGGGAGTTATTAAATGGTTATAATATTGAAAAAATATGCGACTATGGGGAAAAAGCATTTAAAGGTGTAAAAATTGAAACGATTAGTTTGTTATTAAATACATCAAGCAAAAATAATTCTGATGATATTATTATTGAAAGTTATATCACAAATTCATATTCTAAAAAATCTAAACAATATTTGTTTTCAAAAAAATTTCCATATTGGCTGATTTATAGGCATAAGGAGTTTGATAAGGTTGTTAAAAAGATGGATTTAGGAGTTTTTGCTAGTTATAGAGATAGACAAATAACAAAGTCGATAATTAAAAATAAGGGCAAAATACAAGTTTTAAAAGCCAGGAATATTGCTTCTAATAAAATTGTAAGTATTAAAAATTATGATAAGTTTGTTGATGATTATGAAAACTTGGCTGTTTCAAAATTCTTCAATAAAAAAAATATAGTGATAATTCCAAACCTAACCTATTATCCAAGAGCTACTTTTTTACCAAAAAATACTATTGCTGACGGTTCTGTTGCTTTTTTAACATTAAAAAATGGGAGTAGGCTTCCTACAAAAATAGATTTGGCTTTTTACAGCACAGATGAATTTGAAAGGTATTATAGGGTTGCCCGAAATTATGGAACTAGATCATTAAACATTGATAACAATTCAGTCTATTTCTTCGGACTTTTAAAAGAGTAAAATTTATGCTTAAAACAATAGAAAAACATCTAGCTAACCATAATCTTGATGTTAGAAAGACAAAGGATGCTAGATTTATGGATCAAAAGGTTACACCTGATGTACTGTGTGCAGTAAGCGAATGTGTTGTTGAATTTAAAAAGAGTGGTAGTAAGAAAAAATTTACTAAGAATGATATTTGGTATTCAAAATTTTCTCAAGAACTAATTACCAATTCTTTTAATAAACCTAATCTTAAGGATGCACAAAATGAATATGATAAATTTTTTTCACAGCCATTAAAAACTTTAGCTTACGCAAAAGTTCTTAATGAGGAAAAGATAGGTGTATCTAACTATTATACTATTAATAATTATGAAATTCTAGAATATATTTCTTTAAGGGAAAGAAATTCCCTTAATTTTCTTTATTTATATTTAACAAAAGTTATTACTGATAGTAATTTGTTAGGATACTTTGAAAACTTTTTCCATAACCAAAATAAGAATTCATTAAAGTTATTAAGAGAAAATCTTTTTGATTTTTTCTACACTTACACATCTATAAAAAAGAAATATGAACCACCAAGAATTTTTAACAAAATTATAAATATTATAGCTTTTAAAAGAAAATTAAAAGGGACTATCGGAGGAGCTGTTTCAAATATTGTGATACCTATTGAGGAAATTAGATATAATAGAATTAATTGGAGAGATTTTGGTAAGGATAAATTATTAACTCGTGAACAATTTAACATAACTCTAACAGGCAATATGGCAATTAGTGGATACTATAAATATAACATACAAAAGGCAAAAAGATTTGTTAGAAAAATTCATCAATATAGTGAAATACATAGATTTAAAGAATATCCCGGATTGCAAGCTCATCATATCTTTCCGGTAAATGAATATCCTGAACTTGCTGATTTACCAGAAAATATAATATGTCTTACGCCTAATCAGCATCTTTTACGAGCACATCCCAACAATAAAACTTCAATTATTGATAGCGGTTATCAATTTGTATGCTTGATTTCCAAACTTGATTCCATTGAAATAAGTTACAGATTGGAGAATGATTACTATTCTTTAGAAGATTTTGTTAATGTATTAAATTTAGGATTGGAAACAGAAAATTTCGAAACAAAGATGGATTTTGAGGAAATTAAACATCAAATAATAAAATATTGCTATAATGGGAAAGTAGTAATGTAATAGAGCTAAGAAATTCAGTAAAATTTAATTCAGGTAGAAAAAAATGATAATTGAAAATTATAGAAAAGAACTTATTGGATTAGAAGTAATAAAAGTATTATTTCAAAATTTTCAATTTTTGGAGAAAACAAATGCCGGTAAATATTTTTCTTTCCACGAAGCATTCCTTAAAGCGTTTTCCGATAAATTGGAAAATATTGTTGCTAATACAACTATTTTTATCAGTTTAAGCAGTTGGTTGCACGGACTTTCCACATCGTTAGGACAATCATTTTTTGAAAAGACCGGGAAAATATTGTGTGATGGCGAGAAAAAAGAATTTAAAAATTTGAAAATTTCTCAAAATCAGCAGACAAAAATTTCAGAAATAATTGCTGAATTAAAAAATGGAGAAAGAACACCTAACTTGAGTTCTGAAAATCATGAACTATTTGATATCCCAAATCCGCCGGAAAAAGAAATCGGTAATTTTACAGCCGATATTTATTACGAGGACAATACTTCTATTACTGCGATTGAATTAAAAACAGTAAAACCAAATAGCAGCATATTCAAAGCGGAAAAAACCAAACTTTTAGAAGCAAAAGCTGCACTAAAACACAAATATCCTGAGAAATCAATAAACTATTTATTGGCTTTTCCTTTTGACCCGTTATCTGCAACTTCAACAGATTATAATAAAGAACGATTCCATACATATTCTGTTGATTTTAAAAAATATTTCTCTAAAGATGAATTTTTGCTTGCCGGAGAATTTTGGGATTTCCTTTCAGGCACAACTAATACTATGGAAAATATTTTGGAAATGATAAATTTAATATCCACAACTGAATTTAATGATAGATTTGATTTTATCATTAACCAATCGGAAAATATGGCAAACAACTCTGAAAAATATATTGAATTATTGGATAACTGGTATTTGTACAGCGAAAAGGAATTGATGATAAACTATGATGTGCTGCAACAAAATGCACTAAATGATAAAAAAATCGCAAGAATATTGAACCAATCTCCCTTTGATAGAGAGTGTAAATATAATGTTCGAAGATATCACATACTTAGAGAATTACTTTAATGCAAAAATTAAGCAAATTTGATGATGACTATATTTTTTATTCATTATCCGTAGATGATATTAAAACTGTAGCTGAGCAGGAACTTGACAGAGAACTTTCAGATAAAGAAATTGAGGAAGTTATTGAAAAAGTAGGTGATTATATTTCTTGGTATGATACAATTAATTATGTTATTCTAGATGTAATAAAAACAGAATAAATTTTACCTTAAAATTTCATGTGTTTATAATTTTCATAACGCACTGTCATGCTGATGAATATCAGCATCTCTTTCAATTCCCGAAATTCTGACATACGTCAGAATGACCCGATGTTTTTGTTACAATCATCCTCTTGTGTGTTTAAATCAATCGTTAATTGTTTCATCTAAAATTCTTTGCGACCATTGCGTTTCAAAACTTCGCGAACTTTGCGTGAACCAAGCAACCCGACACTACGTGTTAAAATTATAATTTAGAAAATTCCAATGAAAAAACAACTAACAAAAACACAGCAAAAAATACTCGATTTTATCATCGATAAAAAAACAGAAGCGAAAGTTCCTACGCTGGCGGAAATAGCAGCACATTTCGGTTATCGGAATCGTTCAACCGTGCAGCAACATTTGCAAGCAATTGAGCGGAAGGGCTACATCAAACGCAATCCGAGAATATCGCGGGGAATTGATTTGCTTACGGAAGATAAGTTTTTTATTCCGCGACCCGTAATTGGTGAAGTTGCAGCGGGCAATCCGCTCACAATTTATCCCGATGCAATTGACACAATCGAATTGCCCACAATTGCGTATATGCCGCGTGATTCATTTTTACTAAAAGTAAAGGGCGACAGTTTGAAAGACGCCTATATTTTTACAGGCGATGTTGTGATTGTGAATCCGAATCTTTCGCCTAAAAACGGGCATTTTGTAGTTGCCGTTTTAGATGATGCGGCGGTTGTAAAGCGGTTTTATAAAAAAACAAACAAAATTGAACTTCGTTCTGAAAATCCGGAATATGAACCGATTGTGATTAAAAAAGATTATTCCGGTTTTAAATTGGTCGGTGTGGTTGTTGGTGTTTATCGCAGTTTGGATAGGAAGGTTGTGTGAAATAAATGACGTTATTCAAAAATAAATATCGTGTGGAATCTGCAAGATTAAAAAATTGGGATTACGGTTGGAATGGGAAATATTTTGTAACAATTGTTACAAAATTCCGGAAACATTATTTTGGCGAAATAATAAACGGCGAAATGGATTTGTTGGAAATCGGGAAATATGCGAAAAAATGTTGGTGCGAAATTCCAGAACATTTCCCATTTGTTATTTTGGACGAATTTCAAATAATGCCGAATCATATACACGGGATTATTGTATTAAATAAAAATGGTGATTGTAAACAAATAAATCGTAATCGTAATCGTAGAGACGTTGCATGCAACGTCTCTACGATTACGACGATGGACAACGCAATTAAACCACAATCGAAAACGATGTCCGATATTTCGCCAAAATCGGGTTCATTATCAACGATTATCCGGTCATTTAAATCCGCGGTTACAAAATTTGCAAATAAAAATAATTTTGATTTCGGTTGGCAACCGCGATTTTATGAACATATTATTCGGGACGAAAAATCATTAAATCGAATTTGTGATTATATTCGTAATAATCCGAAGAAATGGACAAATGGTGGAATAAATTTATGAATAATTTTATAACATATCTAAAATCACAAATCGGAATGTTGAAAATTACAGGGGATGAAAAATCGGTTAATTCAATTTTGTTTGTGTTTCCGGATACAGAAATGGTAAAGGAAAATTCCAACGATATTTTGGAATTGTGCAAAACAGAATTGCAAGAATATTTCGCAGGCAGATGCAAGGAATTCAATGTGCCTATTTATCAAGAAGGAACTGAATTTCAAAAAGGCGTTTGGACGGAATTGTTAAAAATTCCCTATGGCAAAACGGTTTCGTATAATCATATTGCCTTGGCGTTGAATAACCCGAAATCAATAAGAGCAGTAGGAACTGCAAACGGGAAAAATCAGATTTCGATTATTGTTCCGTGTCATCGTGTAATCGGCAGCGACGGCAGTTTAACCGGATATGCCGGCGGACTGTGGCGTAAGGAATGGCTGCTTAAACACGAGGCAAAGTTTTCGGGTAAAGAAATTCAATTGGATATGTTTGAATAAATGTAAAGACATTATAAATTTCGTTTTTGAAATCATTTGATAATCAAAATTTAAGGTAAAAAATGTTCTATCAAAAGGAAGTAACACTGAATGCCCGTGCAAGAGGATTTCATATTGTAACCGATGAAATTGAAAGACAGCTGCCTGAACTGAGTAAAATAAAAATTGGTGTTGTGCATTTATTTATCAAACACACTTCGGCTTCATTAACAATAAATGAAAATGTATCGCCTGATGTGCTTGGAGATATGGAAAAGCATTTCAACAAAATTGCACCGGAAAATATGCCGTATTACGAGCATACTTTGGAAGGACCGGACGATATGCCGGCGCACATAAAATCATCAATGCTCGGGCAGTCTTTAACAATTCCAATTACCAACGGCAAATTTAATCTTGGAACTTGGCAAGGAATTTATCTTGGCGAACACAGGGATTACGGCGGAGCGAGGAAAATTGTAGTTACTCTCGTAGGTGAATAGTACATAGCATTAAAGAATAGAACACAGATAACACGGATTAACAAAATATACACGGATAATATGAAGCTTTATTAGTCTAGTTCTCCCGAATATATTTATATTTAAGAAACTAATTTTTTGGTGTTAAAAATGACAGAAAAGAAATATGACGTAATTGTTATCGGCAGCGGACCCGGCGGTGAAGGTGCCGCAATGAAGGCGGTTAAAGCCGGTAAACGTGTTGCTATTTGCGACCGGTTCAAAAATATCGGCGGTAATTGTACGCACAGAGGAACAATTCCAAGTAAAGCATTAAGACACGCCACACAAATGCTTCAGGAACGCGGTACAATCGGACACGTACATTACAAAGATTTAATTGCTACTGCCGAAGATGTGATTAAACAACAAATGAAACTGCGTAATGGTTTTTACGAACGTAATTGGGTTGAAATAATTGACGGGTTTGCAAGTTTTATTGACGAGCATACAATTCAGGTGCTGTTAACAAACGGCGGCAAGCAAAAATATTATGCCGATTATTTTGTAATCGCTACCGGTTCGCATCCGTATCATCCGGCTGATATCGACTTTTCGCACCCGCGTGTTGTAGATAGCGATACAATCCTTGATATACAAGAACATCCGCATTCCATTACGATTTACGGTGCCGGAGTAATAGGCTGTGAATACGCTTCCATTTTTAGAGGAATGCGAACAAAAGTAAATTTGATTAACACTCGTCCGCAATTGCTTTCATTTTTGGATGATGAAATTATTGATGCACTCGGTTATCATTTGCGCGAAAACGGTGTACTTATTCGCCATAATGAAGAATACGAAAAAGTTGTGCCGGATGATAACGGTGTAACGCTTTATTTAAAATCAAATAAAAAAATACATACGGATTACTTGTTTTGGGCACAGGGCAGAACCGGTAATTCGGCAAATATGGGACTTGAAAATCTCGGAATCGAAATTGATCATCGTGGTTCGATTAAAGTAAATGAAAATCATCAAACATCGGTTTCGCATATTTATGCCGTTGGGGATGTTGTCGGGTTTCCGAGTTTGGCTAGTGCGTCGTACGATCAAGGACGATTTGCAGCATTGCACATTGTAACCGGAAAAAGTGAAAATCATTTGGTTGAATATATTCCAACCGGAATTTACACATTGCCGGAAATCAGTTCTGTGGGAGCAACTGAAAAAGAACTTACCGAAAAAAAAATTCCTTACGAAATAGGTCGCTCGTTTTTTAAGCATCTTGCCCGTGCACAAATTACGGGGCATACAACGGGAATACTAAAAATACTTTTCCATGCCGAAACACTTGAGATACTCGGCATTCATTGTTTCGGTAACAGTGCTTCCGAAATAATTCACATCGGGCAGGCGATAATGTCGCAGAAAAACGGTGGCAACAATTTGATGTATTTTGTAAACACAACATTCAACTATCCCACAATGGCGGAAGCTTACCGCGTTGCCGCACTTAACGGATTGAATAGGGTTGATGAGTGAATAATAAAAATAATTAAAAAACTATTAAGATTTTTAGAGAACAATGAACAAATTTGGCGGGAATTGGACTGAAAGAAAACTTGATGCTTTTGTTAAATATGTAACAGCATATCTTATAATATTAAATAAGGTTAAGGAGCAATATAATTGGCAAACAATATACTTTGATG
>CAZXDS010000023.1:0-26170 GCA_964639525.1 uncultured Melioribacteraceae bacterium
TTTGAAAGATATTTCTCCATTATATGAGTCCACTCTAAAAAGCCCCAAACGGACTAAAGTCCGTTTGGGGAAGTTCGTTTTTAGTCTGTTTCCCCGCGACTGAAGTCGTGGGTTAGTCAAAATATTACTTTTTAGAATGGACTCTTATATACTTACTATTCACAAAGTGGTTTTTCACAGAATCCGAGATCTGCTTTTGATTTATAGAAAAACTCACTTTAGCCTCTCTTAAAAAGAGAGAAAATTTTTGTAAAATCCGATCTCGGATTCTGTGAAAAAGCACTTTGCTTTGTGTATATACGTTTGTTGCATAAATGGCTGTTCAAAGAATATCATGAATCCCACAAAGTTGAATTAATTCAGTTCCCGATAGGCTCTATCGTTACATCGCTTTTGCAAGCTCAGCTTTTTTATCAATCCTATTGGTAACATACCTGAAAATTAATAGCGCAAGTGCCGAAATTAATCCGATAGCAACAAAGTAATACCAAATAAGATGAGCATCTGCGTAATAAGCTGAACGTTGTAATTCTGTTAATCCTGCAGGCAATGTTCGCGGGTCAGGGCAATATTTATTAAGCAACACACCTGATAAACTAAATCCGATAATTGCAGCGAGAAAAGAATTCAAGTGACTAAATCCAAGATATAAGCCTTCTTCACCTTTTGGTGCTTGTAAAGAAAAATATTCCAAAAATCTCGGTGAAATAAAGCACTCGGCAATTCCTTGAATAATAATCCCAATAATCATCATTAGTGTTAGCGGATACATTTCTATTAGCCCAAAAACAGAAATTGTGGGACCGGTAATACTTTCAAGTTCTTGACTGAATGCCATCATCAAGGCAGAAATCGGCATTAGCAACATTCCCACTAACATAGAAGAAACCGCTTTGAATTTTTTCATAATTTGCGTGATAAGAACTACAAAAATAACAACGGAAGCAGGATTAACATTTGCAAGCCATTCGGGTTTTGCACTTTCACCCAAAAGACGAATTACGTATTTAGGCATTGTTGCATAAAGCTGCCCTTGAATAAGCCAGAAGCCGGTTACAATAAGTGTCAATATCCACAAGCGAGGTTTTTTAAGAATTCCAACTAAGGCATTCCAAGAATCCATAAAACTCTTTTTCTCTGTGGTTATATCCATATTTTTGAATATAAAAATCGCAAACAGTAGTGCAATAAAAGCCATTCCCGAAGAAAAGAAATTCACATACTGCAATCCAAGTCCTTGTCTTATAAACGGCACAAAAGTTTTCCCGCTAAATGCTCCAATATTTACAATCCAATAAAAAAGAGAATAACCGCGAGCACGATTTTTTTCATCTGTAGTTTTAGCTACCGTACCCGTAATTAAAGGTTTAATAAATGAAGCTCCAATCATCAAAACAAGTAGAAAAAAGATTACGGTGAGCTTTGCAACAAATATTCCCATAAAAAAGTAACCGACAGTTAGCAAACTAAATGCAATTATTAAACCGTTTTTAAAACCGATTCTATCAACATAAGCACCAACAAATGGAGGCAACAAATATAATCCGCCGTAAAATAATCCTACTATTACACCGGTTTCAATATCAGTAAATCCTACAATGTCGGTCATAAATAATGTAAGCACTATAAAAAATCCGTAGTAAGCAGCACGCTCACATAATTCCATAAAATTGGCAAGCCAAAAATCTTTTGGAAATTTCCACGTTTCCTTTGTTGTGTCGGCAGTCATATAATCCTCTAATTTGAAATAAAGAAAATCGAAAATATTAAAAAGTTAGTTAAATAAAAATTAATATTTGTACTTTCGTAAAATAATTATTAAGAATGAAATGTTGATTTCCGTAGATAGTTTGAACGTACAAGTTATAACGTTATGTTCTCATCTCGAACTTAACCCAATATGAGAATACGACAAACCTTAAGAAAAACTTTGTCTATCGGCATGGTAATGTTTTGCGGCTGTTATGTAGGCTATGTAAAGACGGCACTGTAACAAGTTTCTATGCTGCAATTTCTAAACCTTTAGCTTTTATCAAATCCAATAGAGGCGAAAACTTATTACTATTGAAAAATTTTTCCCCGATTCCAATTGGTTCAATTACATAATCAACGGCTTCTGTAGAAAGCCAAAGTAACGGGGAATATTTATTTTTATCCGAACCGTCAAATTGAGGGGATACAATCACTAAATCAATATCGCTATCAACGGTTGGTGTTCCATAAGCATAACTGCCAAACAAAATTACTTTAGAAATTTTAATACCGTTTTTTTTTAATTCTAAAACGTATTTATTTATTATTAATTTTATTGATTTTGCAACCATGACAATACATCCTTTGTTTTGTTAAAAAGCTCAATCGTTTTTTTGTGAGTAGGTGAGGCTATGTTAAATTCAGGATACCTTCTTTCAAGTTGAAATTCCATCAGCTTTGAAAAAAACAATTTCATTTCATTGCTGATTTCTATTCCAATGTTATTTGATAAATAAAGCAGTTTATGCGTTTTAGGCGGGAACTCATTATTATGTTTAATGAATAAAGATTTTAATTGTTTCTCAATTGACAGATGGCAGAAAAAAAGACCGAAAGAATTTTTGCCTTTTAAAATTAAAATTTCCGCTGTCTCTAATGATTCAATTGCTCCTTTTTGCCAATGCACTATATGTTTCGGAATATTTTCCATATATCAATATAAAAAAATAATATATCTTTAATTATATCCATTCCAAATAATTTACTATAATCTATTATATTTATTATAAATACTATTTAAATTATAATAAATATTATTTCTTGTTATTGTCCGATAAATAATAGTTTTTATTACTCGGCTTCTAACAACAACATGCTAAAAAAGTGTTTTTTAATTACAGAATATTTTATCTAAGTTTCATTATCAATTTTTAATTTACTAATTATTTGCGAGGGGATTATGAACAAAAAAAAGTACTACACAAAAAAAATTAAGGAGATTATTTTGGCAGTATTAGTTTCGATGTTAGTGGTTAATGTTAGCAGTCTATTTGCACAGGAAACCGGCGGCGGTTTGCCCGTGCGTGATAAAATTGAAAATCAGTATAAGTGGAATGTACAAGATATTTATAAAACTCAGCAGGATTGGGAAAATGATTTCAATTGGATTGAAGAAAATTTAAGCGGTTTTCAAAAATTTCAGGGCAAGCTAAGTTCATCGTCTAAAGAATTATTGAACTGTATTAAGTTTTCTGAAAATATTAATAAAAAGCTTTCCAGATTATTCTTGTACGCAAGTCTTTCAAAAGATTTGGATCTTGGTAATGCTGAAAACGCAGGGCGATATGACAGAGTGAGTGGTTTCGCGTCTAAAGTTTCTGAGAAAATGGCTTTTATCAATCCTGAAATTATTGCAATGCCCGAAAAAACTTTATGGCAATTTGTTGATGAACAGCCCGGATTGGCAATGTACAAACATTTTTTTGATAATCTTTTGAGAACAAAAGCACATACTTTGAGTAAAGAGCAAGAGCAGTTAATGGCACTTGCTTCTCCGTTAACGCAAGTTGCTTATAACACATTCGGTATTTTTAAAAATGCTGAAATGCCTTTCCCGAGTGTGAAAGATCCGGATGGAAAAAACATTACAATTTCAGACGGAAGATATTATGCGGCATTATATTCAACAGATAGAAGCTATCGGGAAAAGGTTTATAAAGGGTATTACAAACCTTTTATGGAATTTAAAAATACTTACAATTCGCTTTTCACGGGAAATATTAAGGGAAACACTTTTAATGCTAAAGCTCGCAAATATAAATCCAATAGGGAAGCGGCGTTAACACCAAACAATATTCCAATTTCCGTTTATGATAATCTTGTGAAAACGGTTAATGAAAATATGGCTCCCTTGCATCGTTGGGCAAAGTTAAAACAAAAAGTATTAAAACTTAAAGATTTTCATCCATACGATACATATGTAACATTGTTTCCGTCCACTGATAGAAAATATTCATATGATGAGTCTAAGGGAATTTTATTGAAAGCTTTAAAACCGCTCGGCAAGGATTATCTTTCACATTTGGAAACTGCTTTTAACAACAGATGGATTGATGTTTTTGAAACAAAAGGAAAACGCAGCGGTGCTTATTCTTCGGGTACAACATTTGGTGTTCATCCTTATGTACTATTGAATTGGAACGATCAATTAAACGATGTGTTTACTTTTGCGCATGAAATGGGGCACAATATGCACTCGTATTATACCGAACATACGCAGCCGTTTGTTTATGCAGACTACTCAATTTTTGTCGCCGAAGTTGCTTCAACAGCCAACGAAGCACTTTTGTTGGATTACTTGATTAAAAATGCAAAATCAAAAGAAGAAAAACTTTCTCTAATCGAACATAATTTAAATGCTATTACCACAACCTTTTATCGACAAACACGTTTTGCTGCATTTGAAGAATGGGCAAACCAAACCTACGAAAGTGGAAAAGCAATTACGCCTGAAGTATTAAGCAAGAAATATGGTGAAATGTATCAGGCGTATTGGGGCGATAATATGACTGTGGATAAAGAGGAAACATATACTTGGGCACGGATTCCACATTTTTATTATGATTTTTATGTTTATCAATATGCTACGAGCTTTGCTGCTTCTCAAGCATTAGTTGCAAAAATCAAGAAAGAAGGGCAACCTGCAATTGATAAATATTTGCACTTCTTAAAATCAGGTAATTCTTTATATCCAATTGAAGTATTAAAGGCTGCAGGAGTTGATATGAATTCCGAAGCTCCAATAAAAGCAGTGGTTGCAAAAATGAATTCTCTTTTGGATGAAATGGAAAAATTATTAAATGAAAAATAATTTCAATTTGAAATGATATTCGTGGTAATATTCAGTGTTAAATTTATTATACTGTAAAAAAAGAGTAGTGAAAACAACGATAAATAATTTTCTTGTTATTCAAACTTTCACTCTGAATTGCTGATTCGTAGAGCCTGACTAATTGTTTTAGTTAGGCTTTTTTATTTTAAAAATTTAATCAACATTAAATAAAAGGCAGTTAAAAGTTATTGAGTTTCTCTATTAACCAAATCAGGGCTAAAAGCAGGAATGCAGAATGAAACGTACTCGCATTGTTCATCAAAAGGATTAGAATATCTCACTCTGCTGCCTTTTGAAATTCTAATTGATTCATTTGCTTTGAGAACAATTTTTTCGCCATTGATTTCAACCATTTTTTTACCTGAAAACACAAAAGTTATTTCATCAAAATCAGGCACTTGAAACGGTTCTTTCCAGCCGGAGGGTGCAATCATGTGGGCAATACTATAATTACCGGCGTTAACACTGGCTTTTCCAAAGTGTTCTTCAATAAGTTTCCCGTCCGTAGTTGGAACAATAAAGGGTTTTGTTTGATGATAATATTTTGCCATAATTACCTCAACATAAATATTTTTAAAAATAGTTTTGAAAACTTTAACATGTTAAAAGTTAATCGGAATGAGTTCCTTTAATTGTATAAAAATCATCGTCATCCTCGTCGCTATAATGTTTTAATACGCTATCCTCGTGGTCCAGTATTTTTTTAGTTAGAGTTAAATCAGATTCTTTCGAAGGTTTACTTGGGTTAATAATTTCTATTCTGTTCATTGTAGTTCTCTTGTGAGAATGAACTTGTTGCTTCTTCTTTTTTTGTCCAATTTTAATTTTAGATTCCCTACGCGATTTAGTTCTCTTTTTTCTTTCTTCTATCTTTTTGTCAATTGCTTTTTTAGCGGGAGAAACCGTGCTTGGTTTTAAGTCAACAATAATTTCTTCATCAGTATTGTCCCCGAATTTTTGTCTTATTTTAAAAGAAATGTAAGAAACTATTATAACTACAACAGCAATTACAGCAAATACAGCAAGACTTATATATACTATGGGAAGAAGTTCCATTTAACCTTTAAAAAATTATTTCTATAATAACAAAACAAATATATCTTTTTTCAATATGAAAAATAATTGATTTGCAAAATAATTTTTTTTATCTGATAATAATGAAAGGATAAAATTCTTCTGTCAGAGATATGAAACCCAAATCCAAATAGCTACATTTAGAAATAATAGGGAAAGTGTTTTTGAAGCAACAATCATAGTATATATACACAATCTTAGTTGCTTTTCGGAACGATCACGGATTCTGTGAAAAAGCAAGTTAGAGTGTGTTATACATTCATTCAGTCCGGCATCTGCCGGATAATTTCCGATCGCAGATTCCTCGCAGAGTCCTTGTGATGTGAAAAACCACTATCGTTCCAGTATAGATTGTTGCTTAAACCGCATGAAAATATAAATTATAATAACCGGCTATTATTACCATGATGACAGGGCTTTGATTCAAATCTATCATCATAATAATTTGACATATTAAAATTTCTTTGGGAACTATTATTTATATATCCGCCACCGCCATACGGGCTATTATTAATATTTGATAATATATGATATCTTTCCGAATTAACATTATTATAAGAATTTTGTTGTGAAGATGCCACTCTATTTTTATGGACGTTCCATGTATTTGCGGATGGCTGAGTTTGTTGGTTATAATAATGCGTAGGCAAATTATTCCGGTTCATTCTTACATCCGAAGATTTCTGATAAACAATTTTTGTGGTCGCCGTTGAAAATGCCGCGGGTCTTCTAAGAACAAACGTTGAATCTGAATTATGATTTTCAACTTTGTTTCCTTTTAATTTATATATAGTAAAAGAAACTGAAATTAGCAGTACGGCAAATATGCTAAAAATTAGCAGACTAGTATAAACGATTGCTAAAAGATCCATTTTATCTCCGAGTTTGTTTTCTGTATTGATCCATTATTTTTACGGTATTATGCAATTGGTGTGCCAAGCAGTATTGTTTGTTTTCGAATTAAAAATGCGTTGATGAAATTAATTTTATGAGACTTTGTATTAATTTGAAACAGCGTATATGTGCAATGCAATGTTAATTTATGTTAGGGAATTGCTGTAAATAAAACAACTTACAGAGGTTTCATTTTTGGATAATTTTATAAAAAGCAATATATTTTGAAACTATATTAGAAAAAATTTTTCAATACCATTGAGGTTAAAATGACAAAAGCAGATATTGTTGAAAAAGTTGCTGATGGAACCGGATTAACAAAATTAGAAACCGAAGCTATTATTGAGGGTTTTCTAACAACCGTGATCCAATCATTAAGAAACGGAAATGGAATTGAAATTAGAGGTTTTGGAAGTTATAAAGTAAAAAAGAAGAATGCTCGTTATGCACGTAATCCGAGAACAGGTGAAAAAGTTTTTGTAGATGAACATTATGTGCCTGTTTTCAAGTTTTCAAAAGATTTTAAATCAACCGTAAATCGCGGAATGAAAGAATTAGAAAAACAAAATTAGTAAGGAATATAATTTGGCTTCGAAAAAAATATATTGTCATAATTGTGGTAAAGAAAATTTATCAACAAATAAATTTTGCTCTACTTGCGGTACAAAATTAGATAAAACTGCAAAACAAGATGCTCATGTAAATGTAAAATCAAAAGAAATTAGCAACACAAAAATGCTAACAATTGTTGGAGGTGTTGTTGTTCTTGCGGCATTAATTCTATATTTATCCGGTACATTTGATAAACCGGCTTATGTTGCAAGCAATACAAATCAGCAACAATCGACTCAGAATTTTCAAAACCCGCAAACGGGTCCTGATTTAAATAGCATTCAAGCAATATCCGAACTTGAAAAACAATACGATAATAATCCTAATGATTATGCTACTTTATTGCGACTGGCTCATCTTTTAAACGATTCCCGTTTTTATGAACGTGCAATTAAGGAATACACAAAATATTTGAAAAAATATACTAAAAAAGCAGATGTTTGGGTTGATATGGGAGTTTGCTATTACCAATTGAAGAGACATTCAAAAGCCATTGAAATTATGAAAAAAGCAATTGCAATAAATCCCAAACATCAAATTGCTAATTTTAATCTCGGGATAGTAAATTTTGATATGGGCAATACTAAAGAAGCATTGCAGTGGTGGAAAAAAGCTGTATCAATAAATGCCAATTCCGGCATAGGACAAAAAGCACAAAAATTAATAAATCAAAATAACAAATAGGAGAAATAATATGCCTTGCGGAAAAAAGAAAAAACGCTCAAAAATGGCAACTCACAAAAGAAAAAAAAGATTGAGAAAGAATAGACATAAGAAAAAAATTAGATAATTTTTAGGCCATCTTAGCTCAGTTGGTAGAGCAATTCATTCGTAATGAATAGGTCGCCGGTTCGACTCCGGCAGATGGCTCAGAAAAACTTTTATTCCCTACAAATAACTCATCCCGTTTTTTCACTGAGTATATTTCTCATAAGAAGAATTCAGTGAACCATTTTCATTTGAAATCATAGAGTAATTTTTTAATTTATTGAAATTATATTCTAAAGCTTTTTAAAATATAATTTTGCTAAACATATTTCATTTGATGCCGATAATGTTGTTAAAGAAAAATATTTTTATTCGTGAGCTTCTTGCCCTCATAAAATTCCCTGCATTGGTTGATTTTTTTTAATCTCTAAAGTAGGGAATTTTCTTTTACCGCCCTTTCTACACAATCAATCAATTTTTTTTGAAAATATTATTACAATTCCCTTGACTTTCCACTATATATTTAGTTATTTTGCTTATGTGTGGGTAATTATGTGTAGTGATACAATGATATTCCCTAATTTTGTCAAATTAAGCTAAATTCTATGTTTATAGGAAATTTCAAATATTCAATTGATTCAAAAGGAAGAATTAGTATTCCTGCAAAAATGAGACGCTATGTTAATCCTGATGCGAACGACTCTTTTATTATTACGAGGGGAATGGCAAAGTGTTTGGAAATTCATCCTTTGGATTTGTGGAAGGATTTATACGCTAGCAAATTAAAGAAATTAAATTCGTTTGATCCTGTTCAAGCCAGGTTTTTAAGAATGCTTTTACAGGAAGCTGCCGAAGACAAATTAGACTCACAAAACAGATTGATGATTCCTAAAAATTTAATAGAGTATGCCGGAATAGAAGGCGATGTCCTTATTCTTGGAGCGATGGATAAAATTGAAGTTTGGAATCCCAAAATTTACCAAGAGTATTTGAGTGAATCCGAGCTTACTTATGAGGATATTGCTAAAGATGTAATGACGGAATAATGATGAAAAGTCATCATGTTCCGGTTCTCTTGGAGAAAACAATTGAATACTTGGTTACTAATCTTTCCGGAGCGTATTTTGATGGGACGATTGGTTTTGGGGGACATTCAAGCAAAATTCTTTCTCAACTTGATGACGATGCAAAACTCATCGGAACTGACAAAGACAAAATCGCTTTTGATTATTCAACTAAAAAATTTGATAACGATGGTCGTGTGGTTGTTTTCAATACTGCGTTTACAAATATTGATGTAATTAGCAGATTAGAAAATATTAGAGGCTACGACGGCATTTTTGCCGATCTCGGTGTATCTTCTTTTCAATTGGATGATGCCGAGTCCGGATTTACTTTTCGTGAAGATGTCCCGTTAGATTTAAGAATGGACAAAACAAAAGGAATTTCCGCTGCGGAAGTTGTAAACACCTTTGATTACGCAGAAATTGTTAAAATTCTTTTTAAGTATGGCGAAGACCCAAGATCAAAATTTATTACTAAAGAAATAATTGCTCATCGCGAGAAAGAAAAAATTAAGACTACCGGGCAGTTAAGAAAAATTGTTGAAAAAACAGTTAATCAAAAAGTTATAAAAAAATCATTGTCGCGTGTTTTTCAGGCATTCAGAATCTATGTAAACGATGAGCTTGAAGAGTTAAAAATATTTTTACAAAAATCTGTTGATTTGTTAAAACCCAATGGGCGAATTGTAATATTGACTTATCATTCTCTCGAAGATAGAATTGTAAAAGAATTTTTCAAGTATGAAAGTTTGGATTGCATTTGTCCGCCGGATTTTCCGATTTGTGTTTGCGACAAAAAGTCAAATCTTAAAATTTTAACGAAAAAACCTTTGTCGCCGGATAAAAAGGAACTTGAAATAAACAGAAGAAGCAGGAGTGCCAAATTAAGGGCGGCAGAAAAAATATAAAAAAGAAAAAGAAAGATAAAAAATTAATTGGCTCTAAATATTTCATAGGGTTATTTGTTTTATTTTCATTTTTTTTAATGGGTTATGTTTTTATTAAGAAAGAGATTAAAATTTTGACTAAAACCATCGCAGATACTGAATTAGAATTGAAAGTTGAAAAAGGAAAAATTGAAGAAGTTTCCGTTGATATTCAAAAATACTCTTCTGAAGGAAGAATAGTTTCGTTTGCAAAAGATTCGTTGAACTTAATCAGAACTGATAAAGCATTTGACACGATACGTGTTGACGAAAATCAAATATTAAAAATAGAACAACTTGTAAACAGCAAATATGATTAACTCTAGAGCACTGACAGTATTTTTTGTTTTTGTAGTTTTCTTCGGGATTCTCGTTGTAAAACTATTTACAATACAAGTCTCTAATCATGAAAAATATTTGCTAATTGCAAACAGACAAAGCACTAAATCTGAGATACTAAAAGCACAGCGTGGTGTAATAATGGATAGAAATGGGACTGTGCTTGCATATTCAAAAGATGATATTTCGTTTTTTGTTGATACGAAAATGATAAACTTAAAGAGCCGTATGAAACTTGCCGGGAAGTTTGCAAAAGTCTTCGGCAAGGATAGTGTGCATTATTTTAATTTAATGAAGCTTAGAAAGAAAAAGCGAAATGTATGTATTATTAAAAAAGCTTCGCAGAAAAAAGCATTGCTGATGAAGAATTTTATTAATTCGAGCTTAATTAAAAAAGAAGATGTTACTCGCGTATATCCATATGGAAGTCTTGCTGCCCATATTTTGGGGTTTACAAATTTTACTAATAAGGGTGTATCAGGAATAGAAAAAGAATTTAACAAAGAACTAAAAGGCAAAGACGGACGCGTATTTTTTGAACGAGATGCAGCAAACCGCGTGGTTGCAGTTGATGAAAATTTATCTGTTAAAAGTCAGGTCGGGAAAACACTTTATTTGACAATAAATTATACATATCAAAAAATACTTGAAGAAGAATTATCGGCGGGCTTAAAAAAGTTTGATGGGAAAGAAGCGGTTGGTATTATTATGAATCCGAATAACGGGGAAATATTGGCACTGGCAAATCTACCTACTTTTGATCCGCAGAATATTAAGCGTTTATCGACAGAAAGCCGAAGAAATAGGGCAATCTGTGATTCTTATGAACCCGGTTCAACAATTAAGCCTATTGTAATGAGTATGTTGCTTGATAAAAATCTTGTTCGTGAAAATGAAGTTATTAACACGGAAAACGGCGTTTATAAATTAGGACGAACAACAATACGCGATGACCACAAATATAAAAACCTTACTGTTACAGAAGTGATTGAACATTCGAGCAATATTGGCATAAGTAAGTTATCCAAGCGTTTGGATGATAATGTGTTTTACAAATATTTTCGTGATTACGGATTTGGTCAATCAACTTCAATAACTCTTCCCGGAGAAGTTGAAGGGAAACTTAAAAAGCCGCATGATTTTAATAGTATTACAAAACCGTTCATGTCATTTGGGTACGCAATATCAACAACGCCAATTCAAATAACAACGGCATACAGTGCTTTGGTAAACGGCGGAGTATTATTTCAACCTCACATTTGGGAAAAAGTTGTTGACGGAAATGGAAATGTTGTTAAAAAAAATCACCCAAGCATGATTAGAAAAGTTATTAGTAAATCAACTTCCGATAAAGTAAAGCGGATGATGATTGGTGTGGTTGAAAACGGAACTGCTACAAGAGCACAACTTAAGAATGTACTCGCCGGTGGAAAGACAGGAACATCACAGCAACTAATTGACGGGAAATATTCTAAGAAGAATTATAACACTTCTTTTGTCGGTTTTTTCCCTGCTGAACAACCTACGGCAGTTGTTTATATACTTGTAAAGAATCCGAAAAAAGCAAAGTACGGCGGAGATGTTGCTGCTCCGATATTTAAAAATGTAGCTGAAAGATTGATTGAAGCCGATTTAAGCCTGGTCCCGCAAAATTATAAAATCGAACGCAAGGAAAACTACTTTAACGATTTGCGATTAAAAATTACATCAGCCTCAAATAAAAGACATGGATTTGTTACTTCGGATATTGGAGAAAGGAAAAACAAAGATAAAGATAAAGTAAAAAATTCTGTTATAAACAGAACAACAATGCCTAATATTAAAGAAAAAACAAAAAGGGAAGCAATTGCTGTTGTGTCCGGTTTGAGTTTGAATTATAAAGCTGTAGGTACCGGTTATGTAGTATTTCAGAGCATTGAAGCCGGTGCAAAAATTAAAAGCGGTTCTTTTTTAATTTTTCAGTGCAAGCCTAAAACCAAACTAAAATCACTGAGGATAAATTAATGAATCTTGCAAATTTACTCAGCGGGTTGGATGTTATTCAAATTATCGGCAGTGCCGAACAAAAGGAAATTGAATCAATTACATTTGACAGCAGAAAGGTTAATGAAAAATCAATTTTTGTTGCAATAAAAGGATTTGTAACTGACGGACATGATTTTATTCCGCAAGCACTTTCTCAAAAAGCTGCTGCGATTATTTTAGATAATGCAGCTGCAGTTCCTGAGCACTTAATTGAACAAAATAATTGCGTAAAAATATTGGTTAAAGACAGCCGGATTGCTTTAGCTCAAATTTCGAATTTGTTTTTCGGGCAGCCTTCAAAAAAAATGAAAGTAATTGGTATTACCGGCACTAAAGGTAAAACTACTACCGCATTTTACATTAAGAATATTTTGGAAAATAATGGTTCTAAAGTCGGGTTGATTGGTACAATGAAGAACATGATTGCCGATAAAGTTATTCCAACTAGTTTGACTACACCTGAATCGAACACAATAAATTATTTAATGAGCGAAATGGTAAATGCCGGATGTGAGTATTGTGTAATGGAGGTTTCCTCTCATTCACTTGAATTACACCGCGTTGATTTTCTTGATTTTGATGCAGCTGTTTTTACGAACTTAACTTCCGACCACATGGATTTTCATGAAACTCGCGAAAATTATCTGAATGCAAAAAAAATACTATTTGATAAGATAAAGCCAAGTGGTAAGATTATTTACAATTTTAATGATGCCGTAAAGGGTGAAATACTTGCCGATTCAAAAGCGGAGAAGCATTCGTTCGGTGAAAATGCGGACGCTGATATTTCATTCAGCGATGTCAATTACAATTTTGAGGGAACTCATTTTTCAATTTTAATCAATAACGAAAAAATTGGTATTTCCACAAAACTTATTGGAGCATTTAACGTGTACAATGCAGTAGCTGCTTTTTCTACCGCCATTAACTTGGGTCTTCCGATTGAAGTTGCTAAAAAAGGAATTGAAACACTGTCCCAAATTTCCGGAAGATTTGAAGTGGTTAAATCAGATGAAAAATTTGCAGTAATTGATTTTTCACACACCGCGGACAGTTTAAGACAGGCTCTGATTGCAGTTAATGAAATTGCTGATAAATATTCTCCGAAGAAAAAAATCTACACAGTTTTTGGCTGTGGTGGAGATAGGGATATTACTAAAAGACCAATAATGGGAAAGTACGCTTCTGAGTTGAGTGATAAAGTTTTTGTTACTTCAGACAATCCGAGGAATGAAGACCCGTTATTAATTCTCAAGTCCATTGAAAAAGGAATGACAAAAAATAATTACAAGATAATTGAAAATAGGGAAGAAGCAATTAGGCATGCTATCACTGAATCTGAGCCTAATTCAGTGATTTTAATAGCAGGAAAAGGGCACGAAAATTATCAGTTGGTTAAAGGTGTTAAAACTCATTTCTCTGATAAAGAGATGGCGGAAAAATATTTGCTTGTTGAAAAGAAGGAGTTGGAAAGTTTATAAAACTAAAGATTTAACCGCAGAGACGCAAAGGCGCAGAGAATAAATAGTAATAGAATAAAAAATTAAACTTTGCGTCTTAGCGTCTCTGCGGTAAAAAAAAGTAACGTTATTTGTTAAAATAATAAATTGCTGTGAAAAATGAATAAGGATGAATATAATAGTTTGTCAAAAGAAATATTGGATGCAAGTATTACAGTTCACAAAATAATGGGTCCCGGGTTATTGGAATCTGTTTATGAGATGTGCTTAATGAAAGAATTTGAATTAAGGAAAATCAAAGCAGAAAATCAGATAGAGATTCCATTGGTTTATAAAGGATATGAATTAAAAAAAGATTTTAGGATAGATATATTAATTGAAAAAGAAATAATAATTGAAATAAAGGCTGTGGAAATTATGCATCCTGTTTATACAGCCCAACTCATTTCTTATTTAAAATTAGCAAATAAGAAATTAGGATTTCTAATTAATTTTAATGTGCCATTATTAAAAGATGGATTTAAAAGATTTGTAAATAATTTCTAAACTTAGCATCTCAGCGTCTTTGCGGTTAATCTTAAAACTTGCCGCAGAGACGCTAAGTCGCTAAGAAAAAATAAAATTTATGTCAAAAGTAAAAATAAATATTAAAGATTTGTTCAATATTCCAACGGCGGAAATTTACAATCCGGATAGTTATAAAACTAATTCGGATGTTTGTATTGATTCTCGAAAGGTAAAAAAAGGAACAATATTTTTTGCGATTAAAGGAGAAAAATTAGACGGGCATAAATTTATTAAAGATGCTCTTAAAAATGGGGCGAGCACAATAGTAATAAATAAAAACAGATTACGCTATTTTGATTTTATTGATACGACAATTGTAACTGTAAAAAATACAACTATCGCTTACGGCGATTTGGCAAACCTTGTGAGAAGGAAGGCAAATTACAAAGTTATTTCAATTTCAGGAAGTAACGGAAAAACAACAACCAAAGAAATGCTGAGTGTCCTTCTTTCCGAAAAATATAATGTGGTTAAGACGGAAGCGAATAACAACAATCACATTGGTGTTCCGATGACAATTTTTTCAGCGAAAACGGATACGGAAATATTGGTGCTTGAACACGGAACAAATCATTTTGGTGAAATTGATTACACTGCCAAAATAGCACAACCGGATTATGCACTGCTAACAAATATTGGTAATGGTCATTTAGAATTTTTAGAAAACACTGAAAAAGTTTATGAAGAAAAAGCCACACTATTTGAACAAACATTATTGAACGGAGGAAAAATATTCGTCAATAACGATGATAAGATAATTCGTTCAAATTCTAAAAAATTGAATAATAAAATATTTTATGGTCTTAAAGGAAATAGAGATTTTAAGGGCAGAATAATTGGATACACTGATTTGGGTTATCCTAAAATAAGAGTTGAGCATAATAATAAAAAATTAGAAACGATTATCCCGTTTCTTGGTGAAGCAAATGCAAAAAACTTCCTTTCTGCCGTGTCAATTGCTTTGATGCTGAGTTTAAAAAAGAAAGAGATTCAAAAAGGAATAAAAAAGCTTAGACCAATTCAAGGTCGGCTTAACCCAATTGTTGGGAAAAACAGTTTAATTATTGATGATACTTACAACTCAAATCCTGAATCGGTAAAAGCGGCAGTAAAAGTTCTGAAAAAAGTAAGAAAGTATAAGAAGAAGATTCTTTTACTTGGTGATATGTTTGAATTAGGAAAATCCGGTGTCGAGCTTCACAAATCACTTGCAAATATGCTGAAAAAGGAAAAGAAAATTACAGTCTTATTAATTGGAAAATTAATGAAGGAATTGTTTAAAGAATTAATAAATGATAAACCAAATGTAGCTTACTTTTCATCACGCAAAAAATTAAACGAATATTTGGGGAAGACTGATTTTAATAATGTCGCAGTGTTAGTAAAAGGTTCACGCGGAATGAAGATGGAGGCGTTTGTTGCTGAATTGCGTGATTGTTGATAAGAGCAATAAAATTGATCTAATTTTTAATTAACCTAATTGATCTAAAAAATGACCAATGAAATAAATAAAAAAAAGTGGGATTTAGAGGAAAGGACTGCAAAATTTGGAGAGGAAATAATTTTATTCTGTAAAAAAGTTTCGATAAATTCTATTACTGCACCACTTGTTACGCAACTTGTAAAAGCAGGCACTAGTGTTGGAGCTAATTATTGTGAAGCTGACGATGCAGAGAGCAAAAAAGATTTTAAACATAAAATAGGTATAGTGAAAAAAGAATCTCGTGAATCAAAGCATTTTATTCGAATGCTTGTTGTTGCAGTGCCTAAATTAAAGGATGAAGCAAAACCGTTGTGGCAGGAAGCAAAAGAATTAAATTTAATTTTTAATGCAATCTATAAAAAAGTAAAATGAAATAATATTTAAAATAATTACTTATTGATTTTGAATATATTTATGTCAATTATGTCAATTAGGTTAATTAGAAATTCATTACAGTTATAAATGTTCACTAACATACAATAAGGAATACATATATTAATGTTTTACTATTTATTTGATTATATAAATAAAACTTTTTCACCACCTGGATTTAATGTTTTCAGGTATCTTTCATTTCGTTCTATGGTTTCGGCACTGACGGGATTGTTACTAAGTCTTTACATAGCCCCGAAGTTGATTAAATATTTGAAAAAGAGAAAAATCGGTGAGTCTATAAGAGATGATGGACCGAAGTCGCATCATGATAAAGCAGGAACGCCAACAATGGGAGGGATAATAATTATAATCAGTATTGTTGTTCCAACTTTGTTATGGGCAGATATGAAAAGCTCTTATATTTTGCTTGTTTTGTTTGGTACTGTGTTTTTGAGTTTAGTTGGTTTTGTTGATGATTATTTGAAGGATGTTAAAAAATATTCCAAAGGCTTAATTGCACGATACAAATTATTAGGTCAAATTATAGTTGGTTTGCTTGTTGGCAGTGCCGTTTACTTTTTGCCTGAGTTTGCACAATTTAATACGCAAACGACACTTCCGTTTTTCAAAAATTTAAATTTTGATTTTTCATATTTGTATATTCCGGCAGTTATCTTTATTATAACTGCAACCTCAAATGCAGTAAACTTAACGGACGGTTTGGACGGCTTGGCAATGGGAACAATAATTTTTGTTATGCTTGGTCTTGCTATCATGAGTTACGTTTCGGGTAATGTTATATATTCGGATTATTTGAATATTATTTACTTACCCGGTGCAGGAGAATTAACCGTTTTTATTGCTGCAATTATTGGTGCGGGACTTGGATTTCTGTGGTACAATTTTTATCCTGCCCAAATATTTATGGGCGATACAGGTTCACTGGCACTTGGTGGCGCATTTGGAATTATTTCAATTTTAATAAAAAAAGAGTTACTAATTCCAATTCTTGGCGGTGTATTTTTTATGGAAACCGTTTCCGTAATTATTCAAAGGCTTTACTTCAAATACACTAAGAAAAAATATGGAGAAGGAAAAAGGGTTTTCAAAATGGCTCCTATTCACCATCATTTTGAGTTATCGGGTTGGGCAGAGCCTAAGATAGTAATGAGATTTTATATTATAACGATTATACTCGCCATCATTAGTTTGGCGTCATTTAAAATTAGATAAAACAATAAAAGGAATTAGTGTAAATTCGTGAAATTAGCGGCAAAAAAAATATCGATACTTGGGGCTGTTCGCAGCGGAATTGCGGCTGCAAAATTAGCGAAGAAGCATGGTGCAATCCCTTTTGTAAGCGACTTTTCCGATAATGAAATACTGAGAAATAATGTTTTAATTCTAAATAGTATAAATATAAAGTATGAGCTTGGTAATCACAGTGAGAAGGTTTATGATGCAGACTTAATTATTACTAGCCCCGGAGTTCCTACTGACTCTAAAGTGTTAGTTGAAGCGGCACAAAGAAAAATTACCGTTATTAGCGAACTCGAGTTTGCATCATATTTTTGCAAAGGGAAAGTTGTTGGAATCACCGGTACAAACGGTAAAACAACAACCACTACCTTGCTTTCACATTTGCTTAACAACAGTGGAATTAAAACTTATAGTGCCGGAAATATAGGGACAGCTTTTTCTGATATTGCTGACCAAGTAAAGGAAAATGAAATTGTATCTCTTGAAATATCAAGCTTTCAATTGGATTTTATAAAAAATTTCAAACCGGAATTTGCTGTTGTTCTTAATCTTACACCGGATCATCTTAATAGATATGAAAACAGTTTTGAAAAATATGTTGATGCTAAAATGAAAATTGCTATTAATCAAACTTCATCTGAATATTTTATTGGGAATTTTGATGATAAACTTCTGACTGAAAAAGCAAACTACAGTAGTGCCGATAAATATTGGTTTTCAACAAGATCGGAAATTGTACGAGGAACTTTTGTTAAAGGCGAATGGATTGTTTTCAAGAAAAAAAATGAAGTGGAACATATTTGCAAAATTGAAAATCTCAGTTTACGCGGAGAGCATAATTTATCCAATGCCTTAGCAGTAGTTACAGTTGCAAAACTGCTGGGAATTAATAATGACAATATTGCAAAATCATTGTCCACATTTTCCGGAGTTGAACATCGATTGGAGTTGGTGCGTGAAATTGACGGAGTAAAGTATATCAACGATTCAAAAGCTACTAATGTTGATGCTGTACGGTTTGCCCTAAATAGCTTTACAGAGCCTGTGTTTTTAATTCTCGGTGGTAAGGATAAGGGCAATGATTATTCGCAAATATTGGATCCGGTTAAATCCACTGTAAAAAAAATATATGCGATAGGAGTTTCAGCACAGAAAGTGTATGACTTTTTTAACGAATTTGTTGATGTTGAAATTAAAAAATCATTGAAAGATGCAATAGTTGCCGGCAAAAATGAAGCGTTAGCGAATGATGTTATTCTTCTTTCGCCGGCATGTGCAAGCTTTGATATGTTTGATAATTACGAGCATCGCGGACAGGTGTTCAAACAAATAGTAAATAAATTGTGAGAGTGAAAAATTTAACAAACATATTGCTCGGGATTATTCTTGTGCTGATGATTTTCGGTGCGGTAATTGTATTTAGTGCAAGCGGAACTTACAGTGCCCACAAGTACGCCAATTTTTATTGGATGATTAAATCACATATAGGTAAAGAACTATTGGCAATTGCCGCATTGTTTGTGTTTTCCTTGTTTCCGTATAAGTATTATAAAAAATATAGCAAACACGCCTTGATGTTCGTAATTGTATTGCTAGTCTTCACACTCCTTTTCTCAGCAAAAGTCAAAGGTGCGTCAAGGTGGATTAACTTAGGCTTCGTGCAATTTCAGCCTTCAGAATTGGCAAAACTAGTTTTATTAGTTCATTTGGCTGTTTTAATTGAGAAAAAAGGAGAGTTAATTAAAGATTTTAAAAATGGATTTGTGTATGCACTTGTTTGGATTTTTTTGATTTCCTTTCTAGTTATGGCGCAACCCAAAATTGGAACCGCTGTAATTATAGTAATAACCGGATTTACTTTGCTGTTTATTTCAGGAGCAAGGTTTAAGCATATATTTTTCACACTATTCTCAGTTGGAATTGTGGCTGCAGTTGTTGTGATGATAATTCCTTATTCGCGGGAAAGGGTATTTTCATTTGTCGGTAGTTTTATTCATGGTGGTGAAATTAATTCACAAGTTACGCAGGCAAAAATTGGTCTTGGAAGCGGAGGATTTTTTGGGGTTGGTCTTGGCGCAAGCAGGCAAAGCGATTTGTTTTTACCTGAATCATATGGCGATTTTATATTTTCAATACTTGGTGAAGAAACCGGTTTTGTAGGAACTATGTTTTTGCTGATGGCATATTTAACTGTATTTGCACTCGGAATAATTGTTGCTAAAAAAGCTGAGACTACCTTTGGAAAACTTTTGGCTTTCGGACTGGCTTTTAACATTATTGTAAGTGCGTTCATTAACATAGCGGTTGTTGTTGGAATTTTGCCAACTACCGGAATTACACTACCATTCATAAGTTTTGGGGGAACATCAATTGTTTTGTTCGGAGTATCTGCGGGAATAATTATCAACATTGGGCGTGAAACGTATAAACGGAAAGAATTGAAATATGCGTAAACAAAGTACTAAATATCGTTTTTTATTTGCCGGTGGTGGAACTGGCGGACATTTATACCCTGCAATTGCTGTGGCTGATAAAATAAAAGAACTTATTCCTGAAGCGGAAATATTGTTTGTCGGTACAAAATATAAAATTGAAGGAAGAGTGATTCCCCAATTGGGATATAAATTTAGAAGCATTTGGATTAGCGGTTTCTCTAGAAAATTTAATATTAAAAATTTATTGTTTCCATTTAAGGTTGTTGTTTCAATGATTCAAGCGTTTTTTATCAATTTTTCTTTTCAACCACGTGTAGCAATTGGAACGGGAGCTTATGTTTCGGGTCCATCCATTTGGGCGGCTTCCTTTATGGGAGCAAAGATTATGCTTCTTGAACAGAATAGTTTTCCCGGCATTACTAACAGACTTCTTGAAAAGAAAGCTGATGAAATTCATATTGCGTTTGAAGATTCACGTCAGTATTTCAGGTTTGGAAACAAATTATTTTTAACAGGAAATCCTGTTCGCTCCAAATTAAAATTAATTGATAAAAAGGAAGCAGTTAAAAAATTTAGTTTAGTTGAAAATAAAAAAACATTGCTTGTACTTGGCGGCAGCTTAGGTGCATTATCCATTAATCAAGCAGTTGAGAAAAATTTAAACGAGTTAATTGCAAATGGGATACAGATTATTTGGCAGACGGGTGAATATTATTTTGAAAAATATTCAAAGCTGCAAACAGGCGAGTGTAAAATTATTCCCTTTGCAGATAATATGTCTGACCTTTATTCCGCTGCCGATTTGGTACTTTGTAGAGCCGGAGCAACAACAATTGCAGAAATTGCATCTTTGGGTTTGCCGGTTATATTTGTGCCCTCAAAGAATGTAGCAGCCAATCATCAATTTAAAAATGCTAAATCCATTGAGGATGAAGGTGCAGCAGTTGTAATTGAGGATGATAAAGTAAAGGATGAAATGTTTAAAACGGTTTCAAAATTACTTAATAATAGTGAAATGTTGATTGAATTAAAAAATAATATTAAAAAATTTTCTAATCCAAAAGCGGTTGAAATAATTGCAGCAAACGCAATAAAATTTGCAGAGGTTATCTAAAAGTATGATACAGAATTTTATTAAAAAAATTCATTTTGTTGGAATTGGCGGAATAGGAATGAGCGGAATTGCCGAAATATTATTAAGTCGGGGATTCAAAGTGTCCGGTTCTGATGCAGCTTTATCCGAAGTTACAAATCATCTTTCCGATTTGGGGGCTGAGATATATGAAGGGCATTCCTCGAGTAATTTGAATGAAGTGGATGTCCTTGTTTATTCAGCAGCTGTTCCTTTAGATAATCCGGAAATAAAAATAGCAAAGGAATTAAAAATACCTGTAATTAAACGTTCGGAAATGCTTGCTGAAACAATGCGAATGAAATACGGAATTGGTATTGCCGGTACTCACGGAAAAACTACAACTACCTCAATGGTAGGTTTGGTTTTAACAAAAGGCGGAATTGATCCGACTATTATTGTCGGTGGAAAGTTAAGCGGACTTGGCGGCACTAATGCAAGATTGGGAAAAGGAGAGTATATAGTTGTTGAGGCTGATGAATTTGACAGAACGTTTTTAAAATTGACTCCGAGCATTGCAGCTATTACAAATATCGAACAAGAACATCTCGACATTTACAAAGACCTTGATGACATAAAGGGTGCATTTATTGAGTTTGCGAACAAAGTCCCATTTTTCGGATTTGTTATTCTTTGCCTCGATGATCCTAATGTGCAGGAAATTATTCCATATATAAACAAAAAAATAATCACTTACGGTTTAACATCTCAAGCGGATATGAAAGCTGTTAACATTAGCCATAGCGAATATTCGAGTAATTTTACTGTGGTTTACAAAGGTAAGGAACTTGGGGAAATATCATTGCAAATACCGGGCAATCATATGATTAAAAATGCCCTTGTTGCCGTTGCTGTTGGAACGGAGCTTTCGGTTCCTTTTGTGGTTATTAAAGAAAGTCTTGAAAGTTTCAAAGGAGTTTATAGAAGATTTGAAACTAAATACGATAAAGATATTCTTGTAATTGACGACTATGCTCATCACCCGACTGAAATTAAAGCAACGCTTTCTGCAATAAGAAATGGATGGAATAGAAGATTAATTGCTGTTTTTCAGCCGCACTTGTATTCCAGAACGAGAGATTTTTATAAGGAATTTGGAAGAGTATTTCTAAACTCCGATGTATTTATCTGCACCGATATATATCCCGCAAGAGAAAAACCAATTGAAAATATTTCAGGCAAAATAGTTGTTGATGCGGCAAAAAGTTTTGGACATAAAAATGCAATTTATGAAGCTGATAAAACCAAATTACCGGAATTGCTTAAAAGTATTTACCAAAAGGGTGATATAATTGTTACACTCGGTGCCGGAGATATCTGGAAATACGGGGAAAAATTTATTAAAGCAATTGATAATGGATAATTTACAATTGATAATTAAATAATTGAATTTTTATATTAAAATAATAAAGTGTTGATTAGTGTTTAGAGTTTCTAAAATATTAGGGTCGCTGTTTTTGGTGGGATCTCTTTCTCTCATTATTTATTTAGGCTTTTCATTGAACATGAAGAAAGGTTATGAGATAAAAGTGATTGACATTCAGGGGAATTCATTGTTACCGGCAAATCAATATTATAAATTCACCAAACTTAATGATGAAAAAACATACGGAAATTTGAATTTATCAATTATAAAAAGCAGAATAGAAAAACATCCTTATGTTGTTTCTGCAACAGTAATGTATGACGGAGATGAAAAAGTAATTGTACTGATAAAAGAAAAAAAAATAGAAGCAATTGTATTCAAAAACGAACAACAATTTTTAATCACAAATAATTTTCAATTGCTGCCTATTTTGCCTTTTACAAAACAAATTGACTATCCCGTACTTAGCAACCCGGGAATAACGGAAAAACTAAAAATCAATAAGATTTTAAATAAAAATATTGATATCCTTATAAGTTTTAAAATAATTTCTACGCTGAAATATGTGAGTCCTGAATTGTATGATTTATTATCGGAAATTGACTTGAGAAATGGTAAGGATATTTTATTAACATTTTCCTCGTTACCTTATCAAATAGTGATTGGACGAGAAAAAGAAATTAGAAAAACTTTTTATTTTAGCACTTTGTGGAGTTTCTTAAAAGGCAACAAGCTTAACTCCGTGTTAGACTATGTCGATTTGAGGTTTGATAATCACGTTTACCTTGGAATGAAAGAGTTTGCTGAGGAACAGAATATATGAAAAAGAATAGTAACATTATTGCCGGCTTAGACTTAGGAACTACAAAAGTTGGAGCAATAATAGCAGAGCAGAAGGAAGATGTTGTTGACATACTCGGATTTGGTGTTGCTCCTTCCGAAGGTTTAAACAGAGGATTGGTTGCAAATATCCCCAAGACAGCCAATGCAATCCGCGAAGCAATGGAAATAGCAACAAATCGTGCAGGTATTGATGTTGATGAAATAGTTGTTGGTGTTGCAGGGGAGCATATTATCAGTCTTCGACACAGGAATTATGTAACAATAAATAATGCCGAAGGAGAAATCACTGCCGATGATTTGGAGAGGTTGAAAGCTGATGTGAGAATGATAAGGATTCCTTCGGATAGAAAAATTCTTCATATTATTCCCGAAGAATTTATGATTGATAATCAAGGTGGAATAGAAGATCCGATTGGAATGGTAGGTTCACGTTTGGAAGCAACGAGCCACGTAGTTCTTGCATCAATTCCGGCAATTCAAAATATAAGTAAATCGGTTGAGCGTGCAGGCTATAAGATTAAAGATTACATTTTGCAGCCAATAGCATCAAGTCTTTCAGTATTAGATGAAAACGAAAAAGATCTTGGAGTGGTTTTAATTGATATTGGTGGTGGAACTACTGATGTAGCTATTTACCATAATAAGAGCATAAAACATACAAAAGTTATTGGCGTTGCAGGAAATCAGGTTACAAAAGATATCCGTGAAACTCTTGGTATAGTAACAAAGGATGCGGAAAAAATTAAAAAAGAATACGGTTACGCAACTGAAGAAGCCATAATAAAGGATGAGGATATTTATCTTCAAGGCGTTGGTGCACGAGGAACAATAAAAATTCCTGTTCCATTATTGACACAAATAATAAGTGTGCGAATGAGAGAATTGTTTACAATTATTGAAAACGATATTAGAAATTCAGGACTAAGGGACAAAATTAAAGCCGGAGTTGTATTAACCGGTGGAGGTTCATTATTAAAAGGCTGTACTGATTTAGCATCTGAAGTCTTTGGCTATCCATCGCGTATTGGTGTTCCTCAAAATTTGGGTTCCGGTCTTGCAGATGAAATTGGAAGTCCTGAATTTGCAACAGTTGCCGGACTAATAAAAGGCATTCCCGGTACGATATTAAGGGAAGGGTTTGTGGGTCTGGATTACAACAAGAAAAAATCCGGTCTAAGTATCGGAAAATTATTTAGAAGAATTCAAGATATTTTTGATGAACTTTAATAGTTCAGTAAAAATATATTAAATATAATAATGTTAAATACGGAAATTATTTAAGCAGATGAAAATTTTATTAGATATAAAAAAAGAAGAAACGAAAACTACCACAGCAAGGAGGAAAACTATGTTATCATTTGTTACACTCGACCAAACTGAACCGAATACTGCAAAACTAAGAGTTGTTGGTGTTGGCGGCGGCGGCTGCAACGCAATTGAAAGTATGATGCGCCGTGGATTAACCGGTGTGGATTATGTAGCTGTAAATACTGATTCGCAGGCTTTGCAGTTGAGCCATGCAAATCATAAAATTCAAATTGGAACAAATTTAACCCGTGGACTTGGCGCCGGAGCTGATCCTGATGTAGGGAAAAAAGCTCTTGAAGAAGATCGTGATAAAATTGAAAAACTTTTGAAAGGAAGTGATATGGTTTTTGTTACCGCCGGAATGGGCGGAGGTACAGGAACAGGAAGCGCTCCGCTAATTGCAACAATTGCTCACAGCCTCGGTTGTCTTGTAGTTGGTATAGTTACAAAACCTTTCAAATGGGAAGGTAAAAAGCGTATGATGAACGCCGAAGCCGGAATTCACGAGCTTAAAAAAAATGTCGATAGTTTAATTGTGATTCCTAATGACCGGTTATTGAATATACTTGATAACACGGTTTCTGCTGATCAAGCGTTTGATAAACCTAATGAAGTTCTCTATGAAGCAACACGAGGAATAGCGGACATTATTACAATTCCCGGAATTATTAATGTTGACTTTGCCGATGTGCTTTCTGTTATGAAAGATTCAGGTGAAGCATTAATGGGCTGCGGAATTGCTTCCGGTGAAAACAGAGCAATTGAAGCGGCACAAAAAGCGATTTCATCTCCATTGTTGGAGGATATTAATATTAAAGGTGCAAAAAATATTTTGTTAAATGTTTCAGGTTCAAGCGATTTAACAATGCGTGAAATTGAGGAAGGCAATCAAGTTATTTATGAAGCTGCCGGAGAAGAAGCTAATGTTATTTTTGGTTGGGTGAAAAAAGAAGAAATGAATGAATATGTTTCATACACGGTGATTGCAACTGATTTCGATTCGGCAAAAAATGTTGGTTACAGAACAACTGTTGAGACTCCAAAACTCGAAGAGGAAAAACAAAAACCAAAGGATGATTTTGGATGGTCTTCAGGTTTTGTATTTGATGAAGCAGTGGCAAACGACCCAAGTATGCTGGACATTCCAACTATTCATAGAATGAAAAGCTCAGGAGCGGCAAAGAATCTTGATAAACCGATTGTTCACGGTGGTTTTACACCTAATAACTTTGAATCAATAAAAGATGAATTGAAGCCGCCTGAAAAGAAAAAAGATTACGAAGAAGATAGTTCTTCATTTTTAAGTATGATGATGGATTAAAATTAGCAGTAAACAAAAGCGGACCGGATAACTCAAGACCTTGTTGTGGTAAATAAGAAAACTCAAAATTATTCGGTCCGTATTTTATTTTTATGTTATTATCAGTAACTTTCA
>CAZXDS010000024.1:0-25275 GCA_964639525.1 uncultured Melioribacteraceae bacterium
ACAAGAATAACGCCGTTTTTTATTGCCGCAAGTCTGTTATCACCCGCTTGTTCAAGTATTTTTTTTTCAGCATCACTAAGTACCAAATCAATCGGATTATTTTGGTCGTCCCCTTCCTGTGCAAAACTGAACGCTATTTTTAATTTGTTATCAAAGAAATTAGTATTAAAATTTGAACCGAGAAAACTCCTTTGATATTGTCTATTCGAATATTCGTAATCAACAGTAATTCTACTTGCGGAAGTTATCAGTCTGTTTGGTGTAAAAGTTATTTCGGCATTTCCGTATTCAATAACATAATCCTTGTTCTCACCGCGAGTCATTATTTGTCCGTCAATATAAATTTTTTCCGTTCCCGCTATAACAATAATACTCCGCTCATTATTTTTCCCAAACAATCTGTAAGGACCTTGCGTTCCGTCCTGCCCGTTAAACTTAACAGAATTGAAAGTTCCCTTTGAGCTTGCAATTGCTGCCATTCCGCTAAACCGGTCAAATTTGAATTCCGCCTTTAATCCTTGCAGTCTCCGATTGATATTTCCAAATTCGCCAACTCTGTCTTTCAATTCATAATCGCCAAAAGTTCCAACTGCATTCGGATGCTTAATTTGAATGAACACCTTGTCCAATTCCTGCAAGCGTTCCGTATTTCCTTCAGGTTGAATGGGAGTATTCTCATCTGTAAGTGCAGCAACTATTTCAATATTATTTGAAAGTCTTCCTGACAATTCAAGTCGCAAACCGCTGGATACTTTTAAATCACGATTAGTGCCGATTGTAAATCCGCGTGCAATTGTGCCGCTTTTCTGCATTCCCATTCCAAAAATTGATTCGGAACTTAAGATTGAAAGATTCGATTGAAGAACCCGGATGGAATCATTCAGCAGTTTGTTATATTTTATTACAAGACTTCGCTTTTGGTATTTTTTCCGCAGTGAAATTATTGCACTTTTATAAGTAACAAATAGTGTATCGAATAATGAATAAGTTAGAGAGTCATTAAGTGAAAAATTGGCGTGCTCGTAATTAATTTTGTAGTCATTACGATTTAACAAATGCTTGCCGATTCTAATTTTTTCAGAAAAAGGAATTATAGATATTGCAGAAATCTCATAATTATTTTCAAGATTTATTTTAATTGTATCTGTAACAGCAATGCTGTTTAATTTACTTTGAGAATAAATATTTGAAATACAAATAATAAAAATAAACAGCCAATATTTTTTATTCGATATTTTTGTCAAATGAGTATGCGAAGTTTTATTCAAATAGAAAATTAGTATTATCATATCAGTTATTCAAGGCAGTAAAAAATACTTTATGAAATTATCGAATAATTTTTCCTTTTTATTGTAATAGACAAGTTTTATTTTTAGTTTTATAATACAATTAGTTAATAATGAAATGGAGTAAATTATGGCAGGATTAACAGGTTTATCTGTATTAATTCTTTTTGGAATAGTAATATTCCTAATTTTTTTCACGTATTTTGTTCCGGTAGGATTATTTATAACCGCCTATTTTTCCGGAGTAAAACTTAAAATATTTAAAGATCTTGTAGGCATGCGTCTGCGAAAAGTTTCGCCCGTAGTTATTGTACGTACTATGATAATGGCGACCAAAGCAGGTTTGAATCTTAACTCTTCATATCTCGAAGCACATTATCTTGCCGGCGGAAATGTTGTAAAAGTTGTTAATGCATTAATTTCGGCAAATAAAGCAAATTTGCCGTTGGAATTTGAAAAAGCAGCTGCTATTGATCTTGCGGGACGCGATGTTCTTGAAGCCGTTAAAATGTCGGTACTTCCAAAAGTAATTGAAACACCACTTGTTACTGCAATGGCAAAAGACGGTATTCAATTAAAAGCAATAGCAAGAATTACAGTTCGTGCAAATATTGAAAGACTTGTCGGCGGTGCCGGTGAAGCTACAATACTTGCCCGTGTCGGCGAGGGAATTGTTTCAACAATAGGTTCAAGCACATCTCACAAAGATGTTTTGGAAAACCCTGACAGTATCTCCAAAGTTGTTCTCGGTAAAGGTCTTGATGCCGGAACTGCATTTGAAATTTTATCAATTGATATTGCTGATGTTGACGTTGGAACAAATATCGGGGCTGTTTTGCAAACCGACCAAGCGGAAGCGGACTTAAAAGTTGCAAGAGCAAAGGCGGAAGAAAGACGCGCGGCTGCCGTTGCAACGGAACAGGAAATGAAGGCTGAAGTTGCAAAAATGCGTGCCAAGGTTGTTGAAGCAGAAGCTGAAATTCCGCTTGCCATGGCCGATGCTTTCCGTAGCGGTAATCTCGGTGTGTTAGATTATTACAAGTTTAATAATATTCAAGCCGATACTGAAATGCGAAACACAATAGCCAAACCTGATAAAGATACCGGAAATAAGGACAAACCAAATGGATAGTTTTGAAAATATAATTCTTTTTATATTTATTCTTTTCAGCATCATTTCTTCTATAATGAAAAAGAAGAAGCAGGCTGATGCAAAAGCGGGGAAAAATTCTCCGCGAGCTGCAAAAAAAACGAATCCGAGTATTATAGATATGTTTCAGGAATTGACAAAGGCTGCTTTAACTGAAAAAGAAACGGAATCCGAAGTTGATGCTTATTTTTTAGAAACTCAAAAGGAAACTGCTAAATTATCCAAAATTGATAAAGCAGAGGAACTTCAAAGAAATTCGGCAGATAAAAGTTTTAGTACTTTTCAAAAACCAACTCTAATGGAAACAAAGGAGACGCGATTTGATCTGATGTATGATAAAGAAGAAAATAAATTAAACTTAAAAAATCAAAATCTACATAAATTTCGTAAACTGCTGAATAATCCGAAATCATTACGTGAATATGTTTTGATGAAGGAAATACTTGATAAACCGAAAGCATTGCAAGAATTGTAAATGGCAAAAAAGTATATTCTAACAAGGAATTATAATACGGGTTTCCAAACTAATCAAGTGGACGAAACCCGTTTTTCCATTAATTACAGAGAGGAATTAAATCCTTCACAATATAAAGCAGTTTCAGCAACTGCCGGGAGTTACCTCGTTATTGCCGGAGCAGGAACCGGAAAAACACGCACACTTGTTTACAGAGTTGCCAGACTTGTTGAAAGCGGCTACAAACCCGAATCAATTGTTCTTTTAACTTTTACGCGAAAAGCATCCCGACAAATGTTGAATCGCGCCGCACTTCTTTTAGACAATCGCTGTGCTAAAATTCAGGGTGGAACTTTTCACTCGTTTGCCAACATTGTTTTGCGTAAATATGCCGGAGCTGTAGGGCTTCCTTCCGGTTTTACAATTCTCGATCAGGGCGATAGCGAAGACATAGTCAGTTTAATTCGCGGACAACTCAATTTAGAAAAGTTAAAGAAACGTTTCCCCAATAAAAGAACCACTTTTAAAATCATCAGTCTGGCTGCAAATAAAAATATTCCAATTGCCGATATAATGAAAACCGACTATCCTCATTTTTATGAATTTGCAGATGAAATAATTGGGATAAAAAAAGTTTATGATTCGTATAAATTTAAAAACGGACTTGTTGATTATGATGATTTGCTTTTCTATTTAAGCAAATTTCTTTTGGATTTGAGCACTGCTGCAAAAAGCTTTTTATCTAAAATTAATTTTGTAATGGTTGACGAATATCAGGACACAAATAAAATGCAGGCAGACATTGTAAAAGGCTTATCACAATTAAACAATAACGTTATGGTTGTGGGTGATGATTCTCAATCAATTTATTCTTTTCGCGGAGCTGATTTTAAAAATATTATGGATTTTCCAAGTCTTTTTAAGAATACTCAAATAATTAAACTTGAACAAAATTATCGAAGCACTCAGGAAATATTAGATTTTACGAATTATATAATCGAATCTTCAATTCATAAATTTTCAAAAAAACTTTTTACGAATAAAAAAGACGGCGAACTTCCTGCAATAATTTCAGCTGCGGATGAAAATATGCAGTCACGTTTCATAGTCGAACGCATTCTCGAATTACGGGAAGAAGGAATTGAGTTGACCGATATCGCTGTGCTTTTCCGTTCATCGTTTTTCTCTTTTGATTTGGAAATTGAATTAAACAAAGCAAATATTCCGTTTGTAAAAATCGGCGGAATGAAATTTATTGAAACTGCACACATAAAAGACGTGCTGGCATTTTTAAGAATTTCGCACAATCCGCGAGATGTAGTTAGTTGGTATCGAGTGCTGTTGCTGCTCGAAGGCGTTGGCTCAAAAACAGCACAGCGAATAATTGATGTGCTGCTTGCACTTGGCGATAAATTAAATTTCAGCAAAGATTTGCCGATAAAAGAAAACATTAAACCAAATATACTTGCTCTTTTTGAAACAATACAAAAGATCAGTTCCAAGAATTTTTCGCCGACTGATAAAACCGGAATTGTTTTGAAATATTACGATAAGCTCTTCAAAAATAAATATGATGACTTTAACAAGCGAAAAAAAGACTTGGAAATTTTTGTGAATATTTCCGAGAAGTACAGAAGTCTTGAACGTTTCTTAACCGATATGGCATTGGAACCGCCTCGTGACAGTGTTTCGGATATCAGTGAAGAAAGTAACGACAAAGAACTTCTGACACTTTCCACAATTCATTCGGCAAAAGGTTTGGAATGGCATACTGTTTTTATTATTCACGCAATGGAAGGATTTTTCCCATCAGGGCAATCGCTTGACGATATTGATGCTTTGGAAGAAGAAAGACGACTGATGTACGTTGCTTCAACACGTGCTAAACAAAACTTGTATGTTTGCTACCCAATGCAGATATTTGACCGAATGGAAGGTTTAACATTTTCAAAACCCTCAAGATTTATTCAAAATATTAATGAAAATTTAGCGGAAGAATGGCTGATTGAAGAATGATTTTTTTTACAACAATAGTACTTCTCAGTTTACTGATATTTATAACAGTAAATATTCTTTTTATTAAAGTATTAAATAAATCAATTCAAAGTAATGAGTTTAAATACTCTAACGAAATTAATATTTCAATTATTGTTGCTGCAAAAAATGAAGAACGAAATATCAAAAATTTACTTGTTTCACTGTCTCATTTGAATTTTCCGAAAGACAATTTTGAAGTAATAATCGTAAATGACCAATCAACCGATAATACTAATTCCACCGTTAAAAATTTCATTAAAGATATTCCCAACTTCCGATTAATTACCAGCAAAGGAAAGATTTATCCGGCAAAAAAAGGGGCGTTGGCAATCGGAATTAGCGAAGCAAAATTTGAATATATTCTTACTACCGATGCCGATTGTATCGTGCCCAAAGATTGGTTGAAAATTGCTGCCGAAAATTTTGCAGCCGGCAGCGATATTATTTTCGGTTTAACACCGTATTTAAAGAACTGCAATATTGTAAATCAAATTTCATCGTTTGAAAGATTTCGCGGACAGTTATTGACATTTTTATTTGCAAGATTAAATCTACCCTACTCAGCCGGCGGCGGTAATTTTGGTTTTAAGAAATCTTCCTTCTTGAAAATACGTGGTTACGAAAATACTTTAAAAACTTTAAGCGGTGATGATGACTTGTTAATAAATGAAGCAGTAAAGCATAAACTTAAAATCACTCCTATTTTAAATAAGTCGCATTATGTTAAAACAGAATCTCCCAGAAGCTGGAAGAAGTATTTTAAACAGAGGGCAAGGCATACTTCTACAGCAATATATTACAGAAAAGAGATTCAATCGGTTTTGGCAATTTGGCATTTCTCAAATATTATTTTATTGTTTTCACCAATATTGATTATTTATAATTGGATTTTAGTAATTCCGCTTATCATAAAATTTATTATTGATATTTTGATTGTGGAATATTTATCAAATGGATTTGATTACAATTTTAATTTGTTCAAAATTATCCCGCTTCAATTTTTTTATGAACTGCTCTTAATTATTCATTTCTTTAATTCATTTAAGAAAAAAAACGAGTGGTAAATATCTAATTGCTCTGCCAACACAAAACAGTGTGTTTTCACCTCCCGTCATTTCGGAATCTGCGTGTTTTTTTTGCGATGCTGATCCGCCACAGCGGATTTTTTCAGCCTGCCTGACGGATGCTTTTCTCATTTCGTCATTCCGAATTCATTTCGGAATCTTTTCGTGTTCTATGGACTTCGTCCATAGTTATTGTAAATTGAAGTGCTTCGTACTTCCTTCAAGTTTTGTTATTTTTTTGTAGAAAGCTTTATTGAAATTCCCAACAACTGCGGAGCAGTTGAATTTATAATAGCCTCGAATGAAATTCGAGGATAAAAAAATAAAAGAAGACAACACAACTACGGAGTAGTTTTCTGTAAGAATTCTGCGAAGAATTTTGCGATATTGAATTTGTGCAGTGCATTTCGGAATTTACGTGTTTTTTTTGAGATGCTGAAACAAGTTCAGCATGACGGATGTTTTCTCATTTCCGTTCGATTTATCGAACGAGGCAACAATTAAAAATAACAATCGGGTTTAGCCACATTTTAAAAACTGCAGAGTTTTTTATTTTGGGCTATCGCAGATCCGTACCGGAAAGCCCAGGTCGGGGGAGAGGTTGCTGCTAACCGTCTCTTGAAAGAGACGGTAATATTTTTATCGTTTTGGGGAAAATTAAAGACGGTAATATTTTTGGGATTTTCCATTGCACGTTTCTTGTCCAAAAAATTCTGCGAAAAAAAGACGGAAAGATTTTTGCTGTTTTTTGATTGCGGAACATTATAAAATAAACAAACCGTCCACCGGACTCTGCGAGGAAGGTTTGTTTTACTTAAAGAGCATTTCCGTTGCATTTATGCAACGGTCTATTTTGTCTCCGATACGGATTGGCTTTAGCCGCATTTCACAAACTGCGGTGTTTTTATTTCGCTATTCCAACCTGTTTCAGTAAATAAATTTTTGATTTATCCGTCATAAATCTTATTTTGCATCTTATTTTAAAATAATTCAAAAAAATCTATGAGCCATAAAGAACTTATCGAAGAAGCAGTAAAAGCACAATCAAAATCAATCTCACCTTATTCTAACTTTAAAGTCGGTGCAGCACTATTAACAAAACAAGGTAAAGTTTACCAAGCCGCAAATGTAGAAACTTCATCATACAGTTTAACAATGTGCGCTGAACGCAATGCTGTGTTTCATGCTGTATTAGAAGGTGAACGGGATTTTGAATCCATAGCGGTTGTTTGCGACACCGACGACTTTTGTCCTCCTTGCGGTGCTTGCAGGCAAGTGATGTTAGAACTTTGCGGAGAAAATCTTGATGTGATTATGAAAAATGGTAAAGATGAAATTAAAGTTGTAAAAATTAAAGACTTACTTCCCCTATCATTTAATTCGAAATACTTAAACAAATGAATCAATTTACACCGCACTCCACACCGCGAAACACAGGCTGGATAGAAGTTATTGCAGGCTGTATGTTCAGCGGTAAAACCGAAGAATTAATAAGAAGATTGAGACGGGCGAACATTGCCAAACAATCGGTAAAAATTTTCAAACCCAAAATTGACATTCGATATTCCAAAAATGAAATTGTTTCGCACAGCGAACAAACGCTTCCATCTGTTATGGTTGAATCTCCGCAGGAGATTCTTGAACAGAGTAAAGACGCACAAGTTATTGGAATTGACGAAGCACAATTTTTTTCAAAGGACCTTGTTGATGTTGTTAATCAGTTGGCAAATAACGGAAAACGTGTTATTATTGCAGGACTTGACCAGGATTATACAGGCAAACCGTTTGAGCCGATTCCGCAACTGTTGGCAATTGCCGAATATATAACAAAAACTCTTGCCATTTGTGTTGAGTGCGGCAACCCGGCAGATAAAACTCAACGGAAAATTGTGTCGGCTGAGCGCGTACTTGTCGGTGCAACAGACAGCTACGAAGCACGTTGCCGCAAATGTCATTACATCCCTGAATCAAAATAGGTGGATTATGAATTTTGAATCATTACTTAGAGGAATACTTGGAATAGCGCTGTTAATTGGAATAGCATTCGCACTTTCTAACAACAAAAGAAAAATAAATTGGCGAATGGTTTTCAGTGGTCTGGGCTTACAAATAATTTTTGCTTTATTTATTATTAAAGGCGATTATTTCGCACAATGGTTTTCCCCTCTTGGTTGGCCAAAAGCATTTTTTAAATGGGTAAGTCAATTTTTTGTCCTTGTGTTAAACTTTACAACTGAAGGAGCAAAATTTATTTTTGGTACGCTTGCAATTAGTCCCGGACAAGATGGAAGTCTCGGAATGTTTTTTGCCTTTCAGGTTTTGCCTACAATAATTTTCTTTGCCAGTTTGATGGCAATACTTTATCACCTTGGAATAATGCAAAAAGTCGTTCAGGTTATGGCGTGGATAATGTCTAAAATATTAGGAACAAGCGGTGCGGAATCTCTCTCTTGTTCCGCTAATATTTTTGTTGGTCAAACAGAAGCACCGCTAATGATTAAACCGTATTTAAAGGGAATGACTAAGAGCGAGTTACTTACAATTATGACCGGCGGAATGGCGACAATTGCCGGAGGAGTTATGGCTGCGTATATTCAAATTCTCGGTAATTCTTTTGCACAGTCAATGAACTTACCTTTGCAGCAGGCACAGTTGATTTTTGCAACACAACTGCTCGGGGCAAGTATTATGGCAGCTCCTGCAGCAATAATAATATCAAAAATTATTTTCCCTGAAACAGGAAATCCTGAAACAAAAGGAACCGTAAAGATTCAAGTTGAAAAGTTATATACGAACACAGTTGAAGCTGCTGCCGGTGGTGCAGGCGAAGGTTTAACGCTGGCATTAAATGTTGGTGCTATGCTAATCGCTTTTATTGCATTGATTGCATTAATAAATTACATATTAGTAGGCCTGGGCGGAATGCTCGGTGTTAATGCTTATTTAACCGCACACTATGGCTCTCCGTTAAATTTACAGTTCGTGCTCGGATTTGTTCTTCAATATCTCGCTTATGGAATCGGTGTTCCTTGGGATCACGCCATGCAATTTGGAAGTCTCATAGGAACAAAAGTTGTATTAAATGAATTTGTAGCATATGTTGATTTGGGTAAAATGATTGAGTTAAAACAATTGATGAACGACAAGACAATATATATGGCAACTTATGCGTTATGCGGATTTGCCAATTTCAGTTCTATTGCTATTCAAATTGGCGGTATTTCTCCACTTGCTCCGCACCGAAGAGGTGAACTTGCACAACTTGGCATGAAAGCCGTTATTGGCGGAACTCTGGCAACACTAATGACAGCAACTTTGGCGGGAATTTTATTCTAAAATAATATTATATAATTATGCTTGATTTAAAATTTAAATATTCAGACTTAATCAATACACTCAATAATGTTGCCCCATTTAAACCTCAAATTGCAATTGTACTTGGTAGTGGATTGGGAAATTTTGCCGATAGAGTTAAAACTATTAAAACTATTTCCACTTCCGATTTACCCGGATATCCCAAATCAACGGTTGAAGGACATCAAGGATACATTCACTTTGCTGAGTATGCTGGAAAGAACATAATTATTTTTCAGGGTCGTATCCATTTTTACGAAGGTTACAAATTATCAGAATGTATTTTGCCTGCATTTATTGCTGAACAATTCGGAGCAAAATATTTACTTTTAACAAATGCAGCCGGTGGAATTAATTCAACTTTCAGTCCCGGCGACTTGATGTTATTCACTTCGTTAAATGCATTAAATTTAAAAACCGAATTAGCTTCTCTTTTTGGAATTGCAAGTATTGAACAAAAAGACAAATTTAAAAAATTCCCCTCACTTAAACTTAATGAATTGATTAAAGACGCTTCCCTCAAAGAAAATATATTTTTAAAAGAAGGGATTTATTGGTTTAGCAAAGGTCCTTATTACGAGACTCCGGCTGAGATTCAAATGTATGCTAAATTTGGAATTGACGCAGTTGGAATGTCAACTGTTCATGAAGCAGTTTACGGCGCCGCTGCAGGGATGGAAGTGGCTGCAATATCAACAATCACAAACCTTGCTGCAGGAATTTCACCCACAAAACTTTCTCATCAAGATGTAATGGAAACTTCAAAATTAGTTGAAAGGAAATTTGAACGGTTAGTTAAAAAAATTATTGAGTTGATTGAATAATTGTATCAAAGCAAGTGTAAATTTTGGATTAGTAATGTTAAGAAGCAATACTATTGAAAGTATTTTATAATTTTTTTATTCATGATACTCTGTTTTTACGATTCTAATTTATCAGGATTTTTTCGATTAGAGAAAAATGATAAAATCTCAACTGTTTGATTCTTTATTCGATAATATAAACTATTGTGTTTAGTAATAACTGCACGTCTAACATCTTTTTCAATATTGCTTTTTTGAAATAAATCGGGATTTTTTGAGATTAGTTCTATAATTTTTTCAAGTTTTATAGATAATTTCTGTAATTCAGTTTCTGTCCAATTATTCTCCAAATATTCAAAAGTCTCAACCAATTCCTTTAAAGCGTGATTGGTCCATTTAATATCAAAGCCACTTTTCATAAATCGTTCTTACTTCGGCGTGAGAGTTTAATTTTCCTGAATCTGCATCATTTAATCCATTTTCAATAGATTTTCTTTCTCTCGCAGAAACTTCATCCCACCAGTCTTTGGTTTGAGAATTTCTTAACTCAACTAAACGCTTAATAACTGACTTATCATCCAGTGTAGTCAACCATTGTATTAGTTCAATTTTTGTGTTTTGAATACTTGCTTCCATAATTCAATTGATATAATAGTTTTAAGAATATATTAAAATAATATACGGTTCTCACTTATGCAAATATTTTTCACAGATATTACACGTGACTCCTTTAAATTTTTATTCAACTATCAGCAAAAAATCATACTATGAAACTCCTTTGGAATGTCCACCGTTCATGAAGCTATTTATGGTGCGGTTTCAGGGATGGAAGTGGCTGCAATATCAACAATCACAAACCTTGCTGCATGAATTTTACCCACAAAACTTTTTCATCAAGATGTAATGGAAACTTCGAAATTAGTTGAAGAAAAGTTTGAACGATTGGTAAAAAGAGTTATTAGTTTGGTTGACTAAATTATTTTACGTTCCATTAGCTCATCTTACAAAATGCAAACTCTTCAGTTACCCTAAACTTTATTGTTTTGGCTTTAGCAACTTTCTGTCCGATAATGTGACTACACAGCACATGCTTATTATAAATTATGTCACAGACTAAAGGTCGTGGCAATTAATTTTATTTTTTTGGGTAACCTGATTAATAAAGAAATTTAATTTTTAAAACAAAAAAAGGCAGACTAAAAAACAAGTCTGCCTTAAATACTTCTATTATTAATATTTCAACTAATCTTATTTAATTCCTGCTATTTTTTCTAACATATCAGTTGTTAAAGATTTTGGTCTTTCAATCGCATAGCCGAGACCGCGATCCCAAATAATATTAGCCGCAATACCAAGTGCCCGACCAACACCGAAAAGAACTGTATAGAAATCGTATTCTTTCAGTCCATAATACCATTGAATAACACCGGATTGTGCATCAACATTTGGCCATGGATTCTTAGCTTTACCTTGTTCAACCAAAATATCAGGAACAACTTTGTAAAGAGTATCAACATACTTGAATAGATTGTCATCCGGCAAGTGATTTAAACAAAATTCTCTTTGAGCCTGATAACGTGGGTCAGTTTTGCGAAGAACTGCATGACCATAGCCAGGAATAACTTGTCCGGAATTTAATGTATCCCAAACAAATTTTTTCATTTCTTCCTCTGTAGGAATTTTACCGCCCATCTTTTCACGAACGCCTTGAATCCATCTCAATACTTCCTGATTAGCCAAACCGTGTAAAGGACCGGCGAGCCCATCTAACATTGCAGAAATTGAATAATACATGTCCGAAAGAGCACTTGCAACAAGATGACCCGTATGTGCACTAACGTTGCCGCTTTCGTGATCACTGTGAAGTATAAAATACATTCTAGCAACATCATCGTAAGGTTTGTCAATACCCATCATATGTGCAAAATTGCCACCAAAATCCAAACTTGGATCAGGAGCAATAATATCACCATTTTTGTATTTTAATCTGTAAATAAAAGCAGCAATTTGCGGTAACTTAGCAAGAAGATTTAATGCATCTTCATAAGTAGGATCCCAATAATCCATTTTTCCCATACCTGCATTGTAAGCTTCAACAAATTTTGATTCTTTTTGAAGAGTGAGTACGGCAGTTGAAAACATTGTCATAGGATGAGAATCTTCAGGCATTGCTCTTAATACGTCAAAAACATATTGCGGAACAATTTTTCTGTCGTTAAACTCATTAGCAACTGCTTTAACATCTTCTTCGGTTGGAATATCACCGGTTAATAATAAATAGAAAAACCCTTCAACTAACGGCATTTCTTGTCCGGGAACTTTTGGTAATTTTGCAAATGTCTCGGGAATAGTGAAACCACGGAATCTTATTCCTTCAAATGGGTCCAAATAAGAAATATCGGTTGTTAAACCTTTAACTCCTCTCATGCCACCCATAGTTTGAGCGATGGTTACATCACCGACTTTTACGTCTCCAAATTCTTTTACCAACTTTCTTGTGCGCGGTCTTTGAGCTTCGATTTTCTCGAATAATTTTTCTTTTAAACTTGACATCTAAACCTCCAAAAAAATAAATTATGTGTTAATGATATTTAACTAAATTAATAATATAAATCAAGACTTTAAGGACTTTTTATATATTTTATATTAGCAAATGATTTTTTACACAGGTTTATACCATTTTGTTCCTACTTAAATTGGATGATTTTTTATATTTGTTGGTGATTGATTACTAGAAGACTTTGAAATTGAGATTAGTTTTACAAATGATTACAATAATATTATTTTGACAACACAGCCATTATTAGTGTATTAGCATTCTTCCCACTTTTTACGGCTCCTTCAATAGTTGAAGGCAATCCTGTATTTGTCCAATCACCAGCGAATATTAAATTCCTAAAATCAGACTTTACTTCCGAACGAATATTTTCAAACGTATTTGAAGGTATAAAAGTAGCCCTTTTTTCTTTAATAATTTTATGTGAACGAATATCATGCGTGGAGAATTTTGGAAAATACTTATTAAGCTCTGCCGTAAAAATTTTTAAAATATCTTCATTAGATTTTTTTGTAAGTTCTTCAGCATTGCTTGTTATTAGTGAAATATGAGTTTGACGATTAAACAGCCAATGTATTTTCGAATCCAGGAATCCATAAAATTCGTTCTCGAAATAATCGTTTCGCAGCCATAGATGAGCAGTAACAATAGGGGCATAGCTAAAATATTCTGCAAACCGATTTAGAGAATTTTTTGGATAAATTTTGAGCAGTGAATAAAATGGAACACTTGTTATTACAAAGTCAAAATTCGAATAAATATTTTTATTAGTAATGACTGAAATTATTTTGTCATTTTCATATTTTAACTCAATGACTCTTTCGGAGAAATGGATTTTACCGTTTTTATCTTCGATAAATTTTGAAGCATTCTCACAAAATACTTCACTTAATCCACTGTTCGGTATTACTAATTTTGAGCCTCTGTTTCCATTTAAGAAAACCTTTCTTAAAGTGGAAATAAAAAGTTGGGCGGATGCTTGGTTGGCAGTTGTGTTCATGATTGACACAACCAGCATATCCCAAAAATATTTTATTGCACGGTTAGATTGCTTTTGGAAAATCAACCAATCATATACGGTTTTGTTTTCATATTTTTTAGAATTAGCAAACAATATTGATTTAAATAAACCAATTATTTTTAATCTATCCTTAAATGTTATTGCTTTATATTTTAACAATCCAATAATTAAATTAAATGGATAAAGCTTTCCACTTGATTCTAATTGATACTGCCTGCCACCTTTTTCAATATAATTTATTGACAATTTTTTTTGAAATGAAAGTGTATTGATCGAATTTATTTTTGTGAGATATTCAAGTGTGTGATTATAACAGCCCATTAAAACATGTTGACCATTATCAACAATTGTGTTTTGATTTTTTTCAAGGAAAGAATATGCTCGTCCACCAAGTTTGGGTGATGCTTCAATTACTTCAACCTCAACACCGCTTTCTGAAAGATAAACTGCTGAAGATAATCCTGAAATACCGCCGCCGATTACAATACATTTCGGCATTAGTAAATTAAACTGTACTTTGCCCACACCCCCGCTGCAAGAAAAGTTTTTTCATATTTTGAAACATTAATATTGTTTGAGAAAACGTCATAATTATGCTGCTGCAGTTTTTTAAGAAGTTTGTGATAAATGTGCTGCATAGCACGCGCAGCAAATAACGAAGGCTTGTCCTCAAAATCAAGCGAAGCATCCGCTTTTGCAAAATATTTTTCCGCCCGCTCAGCTTCAAATGCCATTAAAGACTTAAATTGTTCGTTGTATTTGTTTTCAAATATTAGATTGGAAGAATAACCGAATTTATTAATATCTTCCTGCGGCAAATATATTCTGTTTTGTTCAGCATCTTTTTTTACATCGCGCAAAATGTTTGTCAATTGCAGTGCCAAGCCAAGGTTAACGGCATATTCGCGAGTCATTTTATTCTTATACCCAAAAATTTCAATCGACATAAGTCCGACTGTGGAAGCAACCCGGTAGCAATAATCAATAAGATCTTCAATTTTCAAATATCGTTTTTTCTGCAAATCCATTTCCATTCCTTTAATTAAGTCAAAAAAAGGATCAAGTGGAATATTAAACTGTTTGATAATTGTAGTGAGCTTATTTAATAGATAGAAATCACTTTTCCCTTTAAGTGCTTTTTCCAATTCAACCCGCCACTTATGAAGATTCTCGTATTTGATATCATCCGATTCGATTCCCTCATCCACAATATCATCGGTTTTACGACAAAAAGCATAAACCGTATTCATAGCATCGCGTTGATTTACGGGAAGCAAATTAAAGGCATAATAAAAACTGCTCTTGCTTTCTTTCGATATTTGCTTTTCCAATTCTATCTTATCACCTTAATGAATTTAAAACTATTTTAAAATAATCAATTTTTGTTAAAAAAGGGCGATTACTTAAAACATCAAAATTATTTCCTTCTATTTTATTCAAAATTGCTTCTCCTCCTTTTACAGTCAAAACTATTTGACGTTTCAAATTTCGCGGAAGTTTTGGAAAAAGTTTTTTGCCTTCATTAAAAAGATTTCGAGCTCTATCTACTTGAAATTTCATTAACATTTTTAATTCAGAACTTGTTTCAGTTAGTGAGAACAATTTCTCATCAACATTGTATTTTAACATTTCATCCTTGGGCAAGTATATTCTTCCCTTTTCATCAAAATCCATTTTCGTATCCTGATAAAAATTTGTCAATTGTAGTGCTGTACAGATAGCATCTGAATATTCGTTAGCTTTTTCATCAAAAACACCAAAAATTTCTAAAAGAATTCTTCCAACCGGATTCGCCGAGTTTGAGCAATATTCAAGGACTTCCGAATAATTATTAAATCTACTTTTAAAAATATCTAGCTCAAAAGCATTTAGTAAATTCAAAAAATATTCGGAAGTTATATGCTTTTCTCTTATTGTGTTGTAAAGTGCCTGCCAAAATGGAGTTTCATATCTTTCAGATAAAGCGGAATTAAATAGTCTGCGGTAATCATTTAATTTTTCTAGTCTTACTTCCTTTGTAAAGATTCCTTCGTCAGCAATATCATCAGCCTGTCTTGCAAACTGATAAACAACAGCAATATGCTTACGAAGTTTTGCGGGAATAAAAAAAGAAATCACCGGAAAGTTTTCGTAATGCGATTTTGTGAATCGAATGGCTTGTTTATATGCTGCATTGAGCATTCATTTCCCTTACCTGAAAAAAGACAAATATTTTATTTTGAAGTTAAACATTAACACTCTTAAGAGTGCCCGAAGGGGGACTCGAACCCCCATGTCGTTACCGACACTAGACCCTGAACCTAGCGCGTCTACCAATTTCGCCATTCGGGCAAAAATATAAATATTTTCTAATTGTGTCTAATCTTCTATCTCAACAGCTTCATGTGCAGTAGAATCGATGAAAAGATATCTATCAAATAATTTAATAGTTGTATCTCTATCCGCGTTAAATAAAGGAGGCAAATCCCGAACATTGATTATGTCTCTATATTTTCCTGAAGAACAATCCTCTGAATATAATTTCGGGTCTCCTAACACAAAAATAGATTCTTTACAAAAACTCACGGTAACTACATCGCCGCTCTCAGGAGCTTCAAAATACTCCAATGGCAATTCATCATCAAGCTGTTGATAAACATCGTGCATAAACATTCCCCAAATTGGCAAAGCTGCATGTGAACCGGTTCCGTAATTTCCTGTAAATGAAACTCGCTGATCGTCAAATCCGACCCATACCCCGCCTGCAAGCTGCGGCGTAAAACCCAGGAACCATGTATCTGCAAAACCCTGAGTAGTTCCCGTTTTCCCACCGGCAGGACGATAGAAATTATAAATTGATCGAACGTGGCTGCCTGTTCCTGAATTCATCACGGTCTGAAGCATATTTGTCATAATGTAGGCTGTTTCTTCTGAAAGTGCCTCTCTCGTTTTGGGACCAAATGTGTCTATAATAATTCCATCTTTATCTTCAATTTTCAAGATTGAAATCGGTGAATTGTAAATTCCATGGTTTGCTAAGGTAGCATAAACTGAAGTCATTTCTAAAGGAGTTACTCCCGATGTTCCTCCAAGCGATATGGCAGGAAGCAATTCTAATCTGCTATTAATTCCCATTTTATAAGCATAACGACCAATCTGAGGCAATTTAACGTGCCCTTCAATTATTAAACGTGCGGCAACAATGTTTAGTGAATGTCTGAGTCCATCTCTGAGCGTAGTAAACCCTCCTGTTGATTTGCCAAAATTCTGCGGACTCCACTCATTATGTCCCTCAGTATATGAAAATCTTTGATTGAGGATCGGATAAGCCGGATACAACCCGTTATCAATAGCACAAGTATAAACAATAGGTTTAAATGAAGAACCCGGTTGTCTGTGAATTTGTGTTACATGATTTAAGCCATAGTTGAAAGTTTGATCACGTCCTCCAACCATCACCTTTATTTCCCCGTCTCTAACATCAAGTACAACAAATCCAACTTCAATTCTTTGTGCAATTTGCTGAACAGAATCGACAAAAGCAGTATTCTTCTTTAGCCTCGAATATATTTTCCTTTTATCCTGCTTTGTTTTTGCCTTTTTATAATCAGTTCTGTTTTTTATTGCCTTGTCAAGCAACGACTTTAATAAAGGTCGGTTTTGACGCCAATTCCACAATTTATCAAATTTAATTTGAAAATTATCGAGATGGGTTTTAGTAGCATTCAACGCAATTTCCTGCATCCTCATATCGATAGATGTATAAATTGTTAATCCGTCTTCATATAAATTAAAATGATATTTTTTTGCCAGTTTGACCATTTGTTGTCGAACATACTCAACAAAGCCGGGCGCTTTATGGCTGATAAAACCTTTACGCATTGCACTTACCGCAACATCAATCGGTTCGCTTTTATATTGCCGGTATGCATCCTTTTTTAAAAAGCCTGTACTAACCATATTAAACATCACAAGATTTCTTCGCCTCATTGCCCTATCGTAATGCCTAACCGGATCATATAACACAGATGAATTGAGAAGAGCAATTAAAGTGGCAGCTTCAGGAACAGTTAATTGGCTTGACGTTTTATTAAAATATACTCTTGCTGCAGTCTCGATGCCATATGCTCCGTGCCCAAAGTAGGAGTTATTAAAATACATCTCCAAAATTTCTTCTTTTGAATACGTTTTTTCAATTTGAATAGCAGTTATCCACTCTCGCATTTTTCGTACAATTTTATCGGAGAAAGATTCTCGCTGAATTCGCAAATCGTAAAGATTTTTAGCCAATTGTTGCGTTATTGTACTTCCGCCCTGCAGTTCGCCAAAGAAGATTGTTTTAACTACAGCCTTAACAAATCTATCAAGATCAACTCCCCAATGTTTGTAAAATTTTCTGTCTTCAGTTGAAATTAATTCATTAATCACAAATTTAGGCAAGCTGTCCAAGTTGGTTTCAATTCTATTTTCCCTGAAAAATCTTCCTATTAATTCACCATCCGCACTAAAAACCGTGCTTGCTAATTTTGCCTTTGGATTTTCTAATTCTTCTAATGAAGGTAAACCTTGTGAAATATATTCTGCAAAAAAGAATAATCCGGAAATTATTATTATAATTATCAATGAAAAGGCTGACCAAAATAAAGCCCGACCTTTTTTAGATTTTTTAATTTTTTTTACTCTCTTTTTCGCCATTCTAATTCCACTCAATTACCTCAAAACTTTCACCATCAAATTTACCATAGCATGGTTTTGAGAGCCAAGTTCCAAGGTTGATATAATAACCGCTTTTGTAACTTTCATATTTTCGCTGATGAGTATGCCCAAATAAAACATAATCAAAGCCGCTTTCTATTTTAATTTTTGCAGCTTCAAATAATCCGTCATCCGCTCCGTAATCTTTTTCTTCTGTGTAATTTCTGCTTGTTCTGCTGAACAAACTTGCGAGCCAAATTCCAAAATCAGGATGAATTAAAGAATACAGCCATTGAAAAAAATTATTTCGCAAAACCTTTTTTAAAATTTTATATCCCAAATCGTTTTTAACAAGCCCGTCACCGTGAGCTAAAAAAAACTTTTTCCCAAATATATCTGTTGTTATTGCATCTTCAAATACACGCATGCCCAAATCTTTCGAAAAAAAATCTCTGTGCATAAAATCATGATTTCCAATTATATAATGAAGTTTTAAACCTGAATCTACTAAACTTTTTAAGGCTGAAAATGTATTAAAATATCCGCGTTGAATTACTCTTCGATACTCAAACCAGTAGTCAAACAAATCACCGAGGATAAACAACTCACTTGCTTCCTTTTCAGCGAATTGCAGAAAAGAAACAAATTTTTTCTCAAGTTCAAGTTCTTTGTCTTTTGATTGAAGCCCAAAATGTAAATCGGAAATAAAAAATACAGGTTTATTCACTATAATAAAGATTTAATTTCAAACTATAAAGATAAAATTATTCTTTTAATTTTTCAGTTCTTTTATTTTTTGCAAGAAGCCAATTTTTTCTATCTAATTCAATATTCTTAACAGGATAATTGAATTTGCAAACAATTAACGTATCTCGGGAATAGATATTAAAAGTACTATCTACAAAAGGTTGTCCGTCGAAATCAAATCTAACGTCAAGTGGAAAATGATATGTACTGAAACCTTTTTGTGTTTGTAATAATTTCAAAATCGATTGACTCTTTCCGTTTGAATCAATTTTATTTTCAATTTTATAGTTTAAGTGAATTATTCCTGTCCCTTTAAAAACCCACTGATTAAAAAAGTAATCCAGATTTCTATTCGAAATTTTTTCACATAACTTCTTAAAATCTAAAGTTGAAGCATTGTGATACTCATATTTTTTAAAATAACATTTTAGAATCAAATTAAAATTTTTATCTCCAACTTCCTTTCTAAGCATATGAAGCACCCACGAACCTTTGTTATATATAAGTTTGCTGAATAATGCAGTTCCGGGATTGTACAACGTCCCATTGTCAAACTCACCAAACTTAGATGTCATTGTTGAACTAAGAGCATCGTAACCCGATTGATATTCCCAGAATAAGGCTTCGGAATATGTTGCAAAACCTTCGTTTAGCCAAACATCTTTCCACGTCTTGGGACTAACAGCATCGCCCCACCATTGATGCGCCAACTCGTGCACATAAATATCTTTGAAAAATCCTTTACCGGAAACCAGTCTCTCCCCTATTCCCGTGATAGTTTGATGTTCCATTGCTCCCATATTCCAAAGAAATTCTGCTACGCCATACTTTTCTTTTACAAAAGGATATTCTCCAAATTTGTTAGCAAAAAATTTGAGAGCGGGCAAATTTATTGCAAAATCATTTTTGGCATTTTTTAAATGCTTTGGAAATGCGTAAAATTTTATCGGCATTTGTTCACCGTTTTTAGTTGTGTAGCTTTCCTCAAATTCAGAGTAATCTGCCGAATAAAAACAAATCAAATAGGTTGAAATTGGATATTCTGTTTTCCAATGATATGTTCTTCTCTTCCCTTTTGTCTTAACACTAATTAGTTTTCCGTTTGAAACAGAAACTTTTGAGGAATCGTTTGTAATAAAAATATCAGCCGTTGCTTTGTCAGTCGGTTTATCATTACAAGGGAACCAAGTGGAAGCATAAATAGGTTCACTCAGAGAGTAAACAACCGATTTTTTATCAAACTCACCAAACTCAAATGAGCCGAATCCAAGACTTTGCGGAGTCCCTTCATAAATTATAGAAACTAAGAAAGTATCGTTTTTTGATAAATGTTTTTCAATTGAAATTGTTTTCTCGTGTTGATTAAACATTATATTATTTGAGTTTAACATTACTGATGACACTTTCATGTTATCATAAAAATTCAAATCCAATGAACTGATTGCAGAATCAACCACAACGCCGCTAATGATTACATTCCCTTTCAATAATTTTTTATCAGGGAATAAATTTAGTCGGATGTTGTAATGTTTAACATCAATAAATTTTTGATTTTTTGAATAATAATTCGAGAGTGCGTCTTCCGAAACAATGTTACCTTGAAACCCAACTGTAACAATTTTTTTTAGATTGCTAAATTGATTAACTAATTTTTCAATCGGATTGAAGAAAACCAATATCAATCCAAATAGAGTTAAAAAAATGATTAGAAATATTAGTAATTTATTATTGTTCTTGACTTTCATTTTTGCAAATGCTAAATATCAATTATGAAATTTGAAATTTTGAATGAGAATCATTAAAAATTTATCGGAAACTTTAATAACCCGTTTTGTCATTCTGTCCGGCAGTTGCCGGACAGAATGACATTATTCTTTGGGTTTTTCAAAGACTTCCATAAAATGGACATAATTCTAAATTCAAACTTTGAATTTCTAAAATCTAACTTCAAAATACAATGAGAAAATTATGGCTTTTACAGGTTCAGAACTAATCCGTTCAAGTTTAACAATGATTTTGGCAGGAGGAATCGGGCAGCGACTTTATCCTTTAACTATGGAAAGGACAAAACCATCTGTTCCATTCGGCGGTAAATATAGAATCATTGATTTTGCTTTATCAAATTGTTTAAACTCCGGTCTTCGTAAAATTTATCTGCTCACTCAATACAAGTCGGATTCACTTAGTCGCCATATTTATGAAGCATGGAACATTTTCAATCCGGAACTGAATGAATTTGTATATCCTATTCCCCCACAGCAGAAAAGAAACAATAACTGGTATATGGGAACGGCGGACGCAATTCATCAAAATATTAATTTAATTGAGGACAATAATTTCAAGTGGGTCATTGTTCTTTCCGGCGATCATATTTATAAAATGGACTATTTAAAAATGCTCCAATATCATGTTCAGAAAGGCGCCGATATGTCCATATCAAGTATTTATGTTAAAACCGAAGAAGCAAACCGCTTTGGAGTTTTGGAAATTGATGCTGATTATCGAGTTAAATCCTTTATTGAAAAGCCAACAAAACCACCGGAAGCTCCCGACAATCCGGGGTTTTCATTTGTTAATATGGGCATTTATATTTTCAATGCTTCCACTTTATTAAGAGTTCTAAAAAAAATGGAAGAGGAAAAAATTAACCACACTGATTTTGGGAAGAACGTAATTCCATTTATGTTAAAAAATAAAAATGATGTTTATTCATATCGTTTTGTTGATGAAAACAGAAAGCATGAACCTTATTGGGTTGATGTTGGAACTATGGAAAGTTATTATCAAGCGAGTATGGACTTGATAAGTGTTACTCCGCAGTTCAACCTTTATGATACTCATTGGCCAATCAGGACAAAACAAATTCAGCTTCCTCCTGTTAAAACACTTTCACACGAAGGTGAGCGTGTCGGTCGTGCACACAATTCGCTTGTTACAGACGGCTCAATTATATCAGGCGGATATGTAGAACGGTCGATTATTGGACCTAATGTAAGAGTAAACAGCTATAGCCATATTCAAGATTCTATAATTATGGATAACTGCGATATTGGGCGACATGCTAAAATTAGACGTGCAATTATAGATAAGAACGTTACAATACCGGAAGGTGAAAAAATTGGTTACAATAATGAACATGACAAAAAACGCTTTACCGTAACTGAATCAGGAATAGTGGTTGTTCCTAAAAATTATATTTTTGAATAGAATATTTTTTGAACAACATTCTTATAATTTAATTTATTAGGCTAAGTTCTAATAATAACAGCATTATTAGTCTATCAATAATTACGATTTAGCGTCTCTTAAAAGAGACGGCAATTAGCGTAACCGTTTCCCGATACGGGTCCGCGACAACGGTTTTAGCGTTTTTCACACAGCCTCTTTATGCAACGGGTCTAAAAAACAAAACATAGCAATGGCTTTTGCCACATCTACATTTTAAGATTTTTTTCAATATTTCTTAAGTTGACAACAGCGTTACAGACAATCTACGTTACAATTTTAGAACACATTAATTATGTCTGTTTTTTGTACGTTCAACCTGTTATAAATATGAGAATATGCTGTCGTAAACAGAACCTATCCATTTTTTATTGAATTGTGGACTATTAAAATATGTTTACTGAATAGTTCAATATTTTTTTGCACTCTAAATTCATTTCATTTTATTAACTTTTATGTATCGGTTTTAAATTATCTAATACAAAAAAGTGAATCCTGTACTAAAAGACAAATTACAAAATTTACCACCGCTGCCCGGTGTTTATCATTACTTTGATAAAAAGGGGAAAATAATTTATGTTGGAAAGGCAAAGAATCTTCGGAGCAGAGTAAAATCGTATTTCCGTGATAAAGTCGATTCAGCCAAGACTGCCGTTTTGGTAAGCAAAATTGCAGACCTTCAATTGATTGTAACCGATACTGAAGTGGAAGCTTTAGTATTGGAAAATACTTTAATTAAAAAATATAAACCGAGATATAATGTAATATTAAAGGATGACAAAACATTCCCATATATTAGAATTACAAACGAACCTTATCCTCAAATATTTTCTACACGTGATGTAATTAAAGACGGCTCCAAATATTTTGGACCTTACACAAATGTAAAGAGTATGAGAGCTTCACTGCGTATGATAAACAAAACTTTTCAAATAAGAAGTTGTAAATATTTTATTGATGACAAATCAATTGCAGCTAAAAGAATAAAAGTCTGTCTTGATTATCACATAAAAAAATGCGGCGGACCGTGTGAAGGGCTTGTATCAGAAAATGAGTATAACAAAATGGTAGTACAAGTTATAAAATTGTTAAAAGGAAAAACCGAAGAACTCATTTCCGAATTAACAATGGAAATGGAAACAGCTTCAGAAGGTTTTTTGTTTGAAAAAGCTGCTGAGTTAAGAGATAAAATTAATCATCTTAAAATATACTCATCAAGCCAAAAGGTTGTATCATCTGATTTTTTAGATCGCGACATAATTGCAGCGGCAGTGGAAGAAAGAGACGTTGCTTCAACGATTCTCATTGTACGAAACGGAAAGTTGGTTGGCAAAAAACAATTTAAACTTGTTAATGAAGGTAAGGATGAATTGCCGGTCATTTATTCTTCATTGATAAAACATTATTACAGTGAATATGTTGAAATCCCGAAAGAACTTGTTTTAGAGACAAATCCCGATGATGAAGAAGCACTACTTACTTGGTTAGAACTAAAAAGCAATAATAAAGTAAAATTCACTATCCCGCAAAGAAAAAGCAACTTGAAATCATTAGTTAAAATGACTAAACAAAATGCTTTGCTGCAATTGAAAGAAATACAGTTACAAAGAATGAAACGCGAAGGAAATCTTCCATATGTTCTGTCGTCATTAAAAAGAGATTTGCATTTGAAACAATTGCCGCGAAAAATCGAATGCTTTGATATTTCACACATACAAGGTGCCGATACTGTTGCCAGCATGGTTGTTTTTGTTGATGGAAAACCAAAGAAAAGTTTATACAGAAAATTTATTATCAAAACGGTAAAAGGAGTGGACGATTTTGCAAGCATGCGTGAAGTTATTACAAGAAGATATTCACGAGTGAAAAAGGAGAAAGAAAAAATCGCTGACCTTATTATGGTTGATGGAGGCAAAGGTCAACTTTCTTCTGCAATAATTTCTTTGAATGATATTGGTTACGGCAATTATGAAATTATCGGTTTGGCAAAACGACTTGAAGAAGTTTTTTTGCCCGAACATTCGGAAGCACAATCAATCCCAAAGACATCTTCCAGTTTGAAGCTGCTTCAACATGTTCGTGATGAAGCTCATCGTTTTGCTATTACATTCCACCGCCAACGCCGCAGTAAACGTACAATTACAACCGAACTGTTGAAAATTAAAGGGATTGGACAAAATACAGCAGAACAATTACTTAAAAAATTCAAGAGTGTAAAAGCGATTAAAAAACTATCGGAAATGGAACTTGCAAAAGTAATTGGGAAATCAAAAGCTGCATTAGTAACTAACCATTTTAATGTGAACGTCCGTAAGAACAAAGCAAATAGCAAATCTGTTACAAAATTCAAATAGTACGTGTGGCAAACAGCGATTCGGGGGCAAAATTAAAACCATGTAAAATAATGATTTATAACGATGATAAAAAATATTTCGGCAAAGACCGAATCCGGCTTTCGACTGATTTTCCGGTTATTTTTTTTTACACTGAAAATTGTATTATTTGACTCTGAATCGCTGATATTCAAATAATAAGTTGATAAACCATAGATGAAACAATATATTAGTAATTTAAATTTTTTCGGATAGGTGCAGGAGTGGTTTAACTGGCACGCCTGGAAAGCGTGTGTACGGGCGACCGTACCGAGGGTTCGAATCCCTCCCTCTCCGCAATGTACTTTACACAACTATTTATTTTTCTTTTGGAAGGGTGCCGGAGTGGTCGAACGGGGCGGTCTCGAAAACCGTTGAACTCTTTTGGGGTTCCGAGAGTTCGAATCTCTCCCCTTCCGCCATTAGTATTATCTTCACTACCAGCAATTCAGAGCAAATTTAATTCACCGCGGCGAATAGCAAAAACAAGAGATTACAAAAAAGTAATAAAATATTTTCCCAGGTAGTTAA
>CAZXDS010000025.1:0-7705 GCA_964639525.1 uncultured Melioribacteraceae bacterium
TAAAAAAATCATACTACTGCCGGGAAAATAAGCCTGATGGAAGTACCTTCATTAAGATGTGTTTCAACTTTGAATTTACCTTTGAGCAATTTTGTTAAATTATAAGCAATGGTTAATCCCAAACCGGCACCTTCATAATTACGTTTGTATCCCTCTTCATCAATTTGAGAAAACGGTTCAAAAATATGATGCAATTTATATTCATCAATTCCTATTCCGGTATCGGAAATTTCAATTATCATTCTATCGTCTTCAGATAAAGTTCTAAGTAATACTATCCCATTTTTTTTGTTGTATTTTATTGAGTTGTGAATAAGTTCAAAAAACACTTTTTCAATACGAAGAGGATCAACAAATATAGGATGTTCATTTTCCATCAAATCAAAATCGAATGTAATACTTTGCCTGTCGGCTTCTTTTTGTAAATTTGAACATGCATTTTTTAAGATAGCATTAATAAATGTTCTTTCCGGTTCAATTTTTAAGTCACCTGATTCTATCATTGAAACTTCCACTACATTCTCAACTAAAGATAAAAGTCTGCTTACACCATCTTTTAATGCTCCAATTAATTCAGGTAGAGAATCGTATTCTTTATCATCAATATCATCTTGAAGCAAATCTGAATACCCGACTACTGCATTTAAAGGAGTTCTTATTTCGTGCGACATATTAGCAAGGAAGGCTGATTTTAGTTTATTCAGCTTCGTTTGTTTATCATACGCAAGTCTGAGCATTCTCTCCGTTTTAAGTTGTTCCGTAATATCCATCAAAGTCAGAATAAATAATTCCTTTCGGTCGAATAATGTTTCTGTAAAAGATAATTTGCAAAGATACTCCCGCAAATTTTGTGTTGCTGAATATCGAAAAGTAATTTGATTACTAACACTCTTTTTTACCAAAGGAATGGACCCCTCAATTTTATCTACAAGAAGATGGGGAAGAACATCATTAATCATTTTTTCTTTTGCCTCTGCTTTTTCAATTGTAAAATCTCTGCAAAAATTTTCGTTTATGTTTTCTAAAATAAGCTGTTCTTTTTCTTTTCGAATAATTAATAGAGGATCGGAAATGTTTTCCAAAATTAATTTTTGACGCTGCTCTGATTTTTTTATCAATCGTGTTTTCTGAATATGGTGTGTAATATCATGGGCTGTTAAAATAAAACTTCCCGATTCCGCATCAGGCTTGCTAACAGGATTAAGTACTATTTCCTTATACCAAAGCTCACCACTCTCTCCAATATCGGTTATAGTTTGAGTCCAGATTCGTTTATCCGCAATCGCATTTTCAAGTCCGTTTAAATCTTTTGGAGTTAAAAATTCTTCCAATATTGAAGGTAAGTAAGCATTGAATAATTGCCGAATATTTTTGTTTAGTATTAATTCAAATGATTTGGAAACAAAATTTATCTTTCCCCGCCTATCTATTATCAATACGGGAACATCACCATATTCAAGTGCGTTGGAGAGATTAGTAATTCTTTCTTCAATTTTAACCCGTTCTTCCAGCGTGTTAAATGTAAAAATAAAATATTCTGTTTGTTCAACTAATACGCGGTTAACTTCCGTATGCAGTGTGTGAATAATATTTTTATCTTCATCAGTAAATGAAGTATCAAAATTAAAACCCTTATAGTTTCCCTCAATCAGGTTGCCAATAACTTCTTTAAGCGAAGGCTCGGAATTTATGAGCGAAAGGTTTTCCTCTTCGGAAAGCCCAAACATTTTTGCAAAAGCATTATTTAAATAAACAATTTTCCCTGCTTCATCTACAATTGTTAAAGGTTTTGAATCAGCAAGTTCGTGTAATTTTTTAAACTCGAGTAAAGAGCTGAATTTATCCGATGAATTGTTTTTAATAATATTGAGCATACCTTAACTGTAATAAGTGGAAATTTCTTCAATTGAAATCAGTTCATGATTATTATCATTAAACGTAAATTGATTAGGCACATGAAATCTGTCATGCTTATTGATAAACGTGTATATATTATTAATTATTTTACTAAACTCATTATAAAGTCTTTCCTCATAACCATCTTGTATTTCGTTTATCATTGAGCTATCGTTAGTGTCAAAATTATGAATTATCTTTAATTCCTTTGCTCTGTCAAATACTTCTCTTAATACTCCAACATCAACATATGAGTTAGTAGTTAAAGATTTAACTAACAATTTTTTAACATTTATTTTTATTGTAACTTTATTTTTTGTATTGCTTCCAATTTCTGCTCTAGAAACATAAAATAACTGCCGCGGTTCGTTAAAATAATCCGTTACATTTACTTTTGTTCTAAATTCAAATTCACCAATAAAAAAAATCAGATTTACATTATCCGGCGAAGAATATTCTATCTCCCGAATAGTCCATTTTAATGAAGCTAAATAAACTGCCGCAGGAGAAAATGAAATTGAGTCTTTAACATTTTTTGCAGGCTCGACCTGTTTATTAAAAATTTGGTCAAATCCTACAGAATGCCTTTTTCGTTTATATGATTTATTTCTGCTTATATTTTCTATTTTTTCCAGCATAGATATTCTCCATACATATTATCGAAAAAAAATAGAAAATATTTAGGTAAGAATTAGTCTAATTTTAAGATTTTATTATCAAGAGCGTATTTTGTAAATTCGGGGTTATGGAGATTTTGGAGAGCTTCAACAAATTTTCTAATTCGTTTTACTGACTCAAGAATAATTGCAAAATCATCTTCGCGAGATTCTTGTTCCAATTTGGACAAATCTAATTGTAAATTTTGTACCGACATTATAAGGCTGCTTAAAGGATTATTTATTTTATGCCCGATTGTTGCCGCCATTTCCAACAATGCTTTGTTATGTTCAATGCTTTTTAATTCATTTTGAAGATTATATATTCTAACACCTGAGCGTATATGAGCAAGCAATTCGGAATTTTCAACAGGTTTTACCAGAAAATCATCGGCACCAACATCTAACCCTTTAACGCGATCCTTCAAAGATGCTCTTGCTGTTAAAACAATAAAATAGATAAGCTTATATTTTTCTTTTGACTTTAAAATATCACATAATTGAAGTCCGTCCATTTCCGGCATAGTCCAATCGGCAATTATAAGTTTGGGATAAAAATCTTCGAGAACTTTTAGTGCTTCTTCACCATTATTTGCAGCTTTAACTTCGTAACCATTTTTTACTAATAATCGTTCAAGTACAAATTTAGTGTCTTCCTCGTCTTCTACAATTAGTATTTTACCTTTTTCTTCACTCATCTAATTCACAAAACCTTTCACCTTGTCCAAAAGGAGATTATAATCTGATATTGGTTTAACTACCAAATCATCAGCCAAACTATTTTTCAAAATACCTTTAAAACTTACACCCGTTCTGTATGCGGTAACAATAATTATTGGCACTTTATTATTTACATTATTTTTTAAATGATTACAGAGCTGAACTCCGTCCGTCTTTTTATTTTCAAAAAAAGTATTTTTAAGATTAATATCTAAAATTGCTAATCCAATATCGGAATTTTTTATTAAATCAATTATTTCTTCCGAATCCTCACTAAATATAACATTATAGCCGGCTTTTTTAAAAATCAGTCCATAAAACTGATTTGCCATCGGATCATCTTCCACAATTAAAATTTTATTCATCTTTAACTTCAGAAAATTTTACAATAATACTTATTCTTCTATTAATAGCAGCAAACGGATGCGTAGGATCAGCCAAGTTATTGGCTCCATTCCCTCGAATACCTGCAATTTGTTCTTCCCGTAAACCGCCTTTAATTAATGCTCTTCTTGCTGTATTTGCTCTATCGGCACTAAGTTCAAAATTAGAATATCCTGTTTTTGAGCCTGAATACTTGTTAGCGTCAGTAAATCCATCAATTACAATATTGTTATTAAGCTGCGATAATTGCTTACCAATTGTTTCTACCAAATTTTCAGATGATTGATTTAATCTCGCAGAACTCTGAGAAAAAAATGGTTCGGTTAATGATTCAAGCAACTCAATTTTTAATCCTTCTTTAACTGCTTCAACTTTAATTTGTTTCCCCAACATTTTTTTAAATTTTGGATTTTCTTTTATTTTATCCATTATTTGCTTGCCAACTTTATCAAAGGCAAGTTTTTCTTTCTGTTTTTTTTCAATAGCATTCATAATATCAGGAGCAATTGTAGTTGATGGATTGCCCTTCATAATTTGAATACTTGTTCCGCCTCCTGCAGTAAAACCTACAGGGTCTCTAAAATAACCGCCAACTGCTTGTTTAATTTCTTCGCTTTGACCTAATACCCAAAGAACAATAAACAGTGCCATCATGGAAGTAACAAAATCTCCATATGCTATTTCCCATGCACCACCGCCACCGCCTTTTTTACATTTTTTCCCTTTTTTTACTATTATCGGGGCTTCTTTTCCATCACTCATAAGAACTCCCCATTATTTACCTCTTAAGAAATTTTCCAATTCGCTAAATGTAGGTCTCACATCCGACATTAAAGTGCGGCGTGCAATTTCGGCAGCAACAACCGGTGGATTTCCCTTTGCATAGGCAACAACCGCAGCTTTTATAGTTTTCAAATACCTTGCTTCTTCTTCGTACATGAAACTAATGTTTTTCCCTATTGGTCCAACAAATCCGTAAGCTAAAAGAATACCGAGAAATGTACCAACAAGCGCAGCAGCAACGTGTTCGCCAACAACTTCAGCACCTTCGTCAATTGATGCCATAGTTAAAATAATCCCTAAAACAGCAGCAACAATACCAAAAGCCGGAAAAGCTTCGGCAGTATGTGAAATTATTTCTCCCAACGGTTCTGTTTCCGCTTCAAATGTTTCAATTTCAGTATCCATCAATTCTTCAATTTCATGGGGAGGCACACCACCGGAGAGCATTACTTTTAGCGTATCGGTTAAAAAAGTAGTTGCAATAGTGTTTTTAAGTAATTTTGGATTTGTTGAAAGGATCTCGCTTGCAGCCGGATCTTCGATGTGTTTTTCTATTGCCAGCAATCCATCACGTTGAGCCAAAAGAAACAAATCATAAAGTACTTTCAGCAATTTAAGATTATCATCTTTAGAGTCTTGTTTTGCACTCAATGCTTTGATTATTGCGCCAATTACCTTTTTAATCATAGGCAGCGGAAGTGTAACAATCAAACTTCCAAGTGCTGCTCCACCAATAGTAACAAATTCGGGGATTTGAATTAAAAGGACAAGATTTCCGCCCCCCATCATAAATCCTCCGACAACCGCACCAATAACAATAACCGACCCAATAATAATAAACATTACACTATACTCTATTTTTAATAATTATTTTTAATTTGTCTTACAATTTTAAATATTTGGTTACACTTCATTTCTGCAAACACCCAATCTGTTGGTGAAACTAATTCTCTCTCTTCAACATCACCGCTTAATTCCGTTAGTTCGCTGTAACCGATAGTCCCGCCGGCGCCTCTAATTTCATGAACTGCTGTTTTTAAACGCTCGGCATCTTTATTTTTAATTGCATCATGAATAGTCTTTTGTCTTATATCAAATGAATCGACAAAAAATTTAATCAGTTGTGCTTTTATTTCACTAGTATCATTATCGGATAAAATTTCATTTTTTTTAGTGCTATTGAAATTTTTTCCACCGAGAAGTTCATCAACATATTTTTTAAGAATATCATAATCAATTGGTTTAGATATTACTCTATCCGCACCTCTTTCCATAGCAGAAATAACATTGGAACGAGCTGTATTGGCACTAATTACAATTACCGGAATATTCTTAATTTCCTTAAACATTTTTTTAACTTCAAGAACTTTCATACCGTCAACATTGGGCATCATTAAATCGAGGAAAATTAGTGCGGGTTTATATTCTGCAGCCTTTTGAATTCCATCCAAACCATCTTCCGAAGTGAGCACAGAAAAATTGTATTTCTCAAAAAACGTACGCAGAGATTCCAAAATTATATTTGAATCGTCAATTACAAGAACTTTAATTTGTTCATGTACCACAATATCAATCTTTTTTAATTTTATTAATTGCTAATTTTGACAAATCAACGGGTTTTTCAATGCTTTTTTTAGTTGCTTCAATAGTTTGCTGTTTTACATCTTCATAAATTTCATTACGAAGTATTTTAACATACATAGGGGCATCAATACCTATTTTTACTTGTGTATCCGAAATTGATAGCACTTGGACTACAATTTCGGAACCAATGCGGATTTTTTCGTTTTTCTTCCTTGAAAGTATAAGCATTTTTTCTCTTCAATTATTTTTCGACAAATAGTTTATAGTCAACGGGGTATTTTTCAGTATCTAATATTTTTTGAAATCCGGTCTTTTTTTCCTGATCCAAATAAATAGGAGCTTTTAAGTTAATTGTTATCTCCGATGGATCTTTGGATAATCTAACAATTCCAAATGGTTCCAAACTTTCCTTTTCAGGATAATCGTCTTGAAGTGTTCCAATAGGGAATAATGGGAAAACTATTTCAGGTTCATCAATGGCGGTAAGCCAATAGAACAATCCGTTTTCTTCGGTAATCAAAAGGTATTTAGTAAAATTTTCAAATCCTAGTATACCATCTTCAAAATTAATGACAATATCGTCATTATATTCCACTTCACCAAACTGCAATGTTTTTATTTTCATGATTTTTTTCACTTTATTTTGTTTAAAATAACTATATCTACTCTTCTATTCAATTTTTTCCCTTCCGGAGTATCATTAGATGCTATCGGTTTATACTTGGAATAGCCAACGATTGATATTTTATCAGGAGATAATTTTTCCGTATTCATTAAATAATATGCTATGTTTGTTGCCCTTGCCACTGAAAGATGCCAATTTGACGGAAATAAACTTGATTTAATCGGCACATTATCAGTATGCCCTTCAATACGAATATCGTTTGGCAATTCTCGCAGTACCGGACCCAGTGAGCTTAAAACCTTCTGCGTACTCACAGTTACTGCTGCTTGTCCCGATGCAAAAAGAATATCATCAAGAATCCGAATTGTAATTCCCCTTTCATTTTTTACTAACTTTATAGAGTTGTCGAATTTATTTTCACTAATAACTTTTTGTAAACTTCGCATCAAAGTTTTTTGAGAAATATGCGGAACCGAAAAAACAGGTGTCGGGACAACCATTGCCGAGTTACTTTGATTTCCATTCCCAAATACCGTACCGAGAGCTTCAACTGCAGAACGATATTTTGCTTTGTCAATGTTAGACATTGCATACAAAATAATAAACAACCCAAGCAAAAGTGTAATCAAATCTGCATAGGTAATTATATATCTGTCTCTGTCAGCGTCTTCGCCATACAAGTCGTTGTTCTCAATTACTTTTCGAGTACTACGTCTTGCTCTTTTTGGGGCAGCATGCTTACTAATCGGGACTTTATTACCGAGGGAATCTCCCCGCTCTGAATCCCCAAAACCGCTTCCAAAGAGACTTCCATCATATGTATTTCTTTCAGATGCCATTGTTTTAATTTATCTGATATTGGTAACCAAATTATATTTGCACTAAAAATTCCCCATAACGTTGCAATAAATGCCGATGCAATATTATGGATTAAAATATTCGGGTCCGCACCGGCATTTGCCAATGTTTGAATTAAACCCATTACCGTTCCAATAATTCCCATTGTCGGAGCATATCCACCCATTTTTGTAAAAATAAAACTGTACGAATTATGCCT
>CAZXDS010000025.1:7805-25271 GCA_964639525.1 uncultured Melioribacteraceae bacterium
CCAATAATAACCGCTGCAAATGTTCCGCCAAAAACCACAACAATTGGAGCAATTAAAAACAGCGCACTTAAACTTCCGCCTTCCCAAAGAAATGCACCGAATATTGAAGATACTCCAAGAAATAGTCCGAATATGCTTCCGTATTTTTTAATCATTATAAGAAGTCCACCAATGATTTAGGTAATATCATTGCTGATATTTTATAACCTGTGTCGAGATTAAATTGTTTACTTTGCAACTCCACCATTGCTTTCACAATATCAACATCACTTTCCTGCGATTTTAAATCTGTTAATTCTAATGTCTGATTGTCCAGCAACTGCGATGTTGATGTTAATCGATTGCTAATATCCCCGGCAGTTGACAACTTATTTAGTATATGCTGATTAAAGTCGTTGACAATGGCAATTTGGTTTGCATTCGGTAATATCCCGTTTTTAAGATTATTTTTAATAGAAATTATCGTGTTAAAAATATTCGCCTTCTGGCTTAAATCCGACGAAACACTATTTGACGAGCCTTCTTTGAGACTTGAAATATCAATAACAAAATCCACCTTGTTGGAATTTGCTTGAATATGAATATCTTTCGGATTACTCCCGTCAATTGTTTTTAATTCACCACTGGAACTATCAAAAACGGCTACATTTGTTGAACCAACTGATTGAGGACCTGCTCCCGAACCATCATCAAGTGTATAACTTATGTTATAAGTATTTGCAGCAGAAGCATCCTTTTGATAATTTGTTACAAAAGTATATTGATTTCCATCGGAATCATAAACTGTTTTGCTCGTTGAGGTTGTGCTTCCGCCTGCCGCAGTAGAATCCAAAGTGCCGCTTTGCGTAAGCACCGATTGAAATAATTCTTTTCCGGTAATATTAATTTTTTGATCAATATTTTTAGAAATACGAATTTTTCTTTCGCCGCCTAAGTTACTGCTTTGAACATCCACACCTGTGCTTGTTCCATTTAACGCAAACGGTTTTGTTGAGTGGTCAGTTCCTCCAAATAAGTATTGCCCGTCAAAATCAGAATTAGCCAAATCTAAAATTTGATTTAATGAGGAATCAATTTTTCTTGAATAAGACGAAATTGTATCACCGAGAGTTGGGTTTTGAGCGAATGTTAAATCAGAAATAATTTTTCCAATTTCCGTTTGAATTCCCGTCATTGACGAAATAGTTCCATTCATAATTGAACTTGCCTTCTCAATGTTTGCGCTATATGTAGCAACATTGTTCATTTGTGATGACAAACGCATTACTCGCGATGCCCCAAGCGGGGAATCCGAAGGTTTATTGATGGATTTACCGGTCGTAATCTTTTCCTGCAGACTTGCCATATCCGCTTTCGTATTATTCATATTTCTAATATATGTATTCAATAAAGATCTATCTGAAACTCTCATTACATCACCATTTTTTATTATACCATTCGTAAAATAGTTTGAAGCATTTGATCAGCGACAGTTATCAATTTTGCCGAAGCATCATACGACCGCTGATATTTAAGTATATCCGTCATTTCCTCATCAATGGAAACACCGGCAACTGAACTTTGCTGCTGTTCAAGATTGCTTAGAACAAGACTAAAAGTATCGTTATTTTGGCTTTGGAATTGCTTTTCGGAAGCAACGGAAGTAACCAAATTCTGATATCCGTCTTGAACCGTATTGCCATCCATAATTTTTGCTTCTTGCAATTTGGCAATGTTAATTGCAATATCATTATTCCCGTCTGTTCCGTCGGAGGAAACCGCAATTTTTTTAACATTTTTTAATATATCGCTATTCACTTTTAAAACTCCGTCTGAATAACTTGAGAAAAATTCAATACCGTTAGTAGGCGAATCCGTAAGAGAATAACCTTTTTTATGTTCGGCGTTCACATTATCTTTTAGTGCATAAGCAAATGTATCCAATTGATTTTTATATTCCGGTATTAAATTATTAACTGTATTGTAATCGGCATACAATTCACCTTTTCTAATTGTCACACGTGCATTACCGTCTTCAGTTAAAACGGAAAATTTTCCACTCTGATTTGTTTCAACTTGAAAATCTATTTGATGCAGACGATCAACAGCAAAAACCCCGCCTATAGAAACATTGGCTACTCCGTTGGCATCAATATTCACTTGTGTATTAACGATTTGACTTAAACTTTTTAAAATTTTATCCCTTTTATCAAGCAAGTCATTTGCATCATTATTAATAACTGACGATTCATAAATTTGCTTATTAACTTCTTTCAAATCTTTCGTATAATTATTAATTTGACCCACAAGGTTTTCAGCATCCTTTTGAAGGTCTGTCCTCTCGCTATTTATTCCCTCGTAAATATTTTCAAGTTTACCGGTCATCTGCTGTGTCGCATTAACAACACTATTCCTTAATGCAATAGAAGTTGGGTCAACTGAAAGATTATTCCACGAATTAAAGAATTTGTTAATCATATTGGAAAGTCCTTGTTCCGTAGGTTCAGAAAATAGGGCTTCAATTGAACCGAGAATACCGGCTTGTTTTTGAGAGAAAGATTGGTTTTCGCTGTAATCTCGTATTTGTTTATCCAGTATTCCATTCCTAATTCGCTCAATATCGGAGATTTGAACTCCATTGCCAATTGACAACTTTCCTCTTACATCGGGAGCAACTGATGAAAAATTTGTACGCTGACGTGAATAATCAGCATTATTAGCATTTGCCACGTTATTTGCGGTTACCGACAATGCTTTTTGATATGCCAAAAGACTTCGGCGTGATGTATCAAATATTCTGCTGAGAGCCATACTTATACCTTTTTATCTAATATTGATTTTTCCGATGAACTTAAAATAGCCGAAATTGTTTCATTCAAAAATTGTCGGGAATGGTTTATCAAATACATATTCTGTTTATTTAATTTCATCAAATCTTCAACTACAATTTTTATTTCAGAATGTATAGTATTAATTTCTACAATTATTTCATGTGGTAATAATTCTGCAAATTCCTCAATTACAGTTTCAAGATGATAGTCTTTTCTGCTCTTTCCGGCATCAATGTACATTTCATTAATTGCAGATAATCTTTCATTCTCCATTTTTTGAATAAGCGGAAGCATTCTTTCTTCACTCTTAATGCACTCATCCAAGTGTTCTCTATTATTTGAAACAAGAGCAATTTGTTTTTTAGTGGCAATACTTTTAAGTTCATTAAGTATTTTCCTTTCCCGCCGTAGAACTGTTATTAAATTTTCTGATTCCATTCTAATCGTCCATATGATTTAAATATCCGAGAACTCTGTTTATATAATTTTTTGTTTCCTTAAATGGCGGAATCCCATCATATTTGGCTACATTTGCAGGACCTGCATTATAAGCTGCCAAAGTGCGTTCAATATCTCCGTCATATTGCTTAAGCATTTGAGCTAAATATTTTGTTCCGCCAAAAATATTATCCTTTGGTTCCCACACATTATTAACACCCAAATCAGCGGCGGTTGAGTCCATTAGCTGCATCAATCCTTTTGCTTTTACTTTTGATTGTGCATTTGAATTCGCCGCAGATTCCGTAAGAATAACGGATTTTATTAAGTTTTCGTTTACTCCGAATTTTTGACCGGCTTCTTTTATTAACGGTAGATATTCATTAAGCCTTTTCAATGAACTTCTACTCGGAACTATTGATTTAGTTTTATTATTGCTTTTATTAAATTTTAATTCGATCGGCGGAGTTAACGGCTTATCCAAAATTTTATTAGGCTGTAAGTTTTCACCGGTTAATTTTTTGTAAAGAATTTTCGCAATTCCAAGTCCCTGACTGCGAGTCATAAAAGAAGCAATTTTACTCTGGAATACGGTATCAAGAACATCGCCGCCATAACTGTCTTTTCCGAACATTCCGCCTTCTGTTGTTTTGTTCATACTTTTCAGCATCATTCCGGTGAGAAGACTTTCAAAATCCTGCGAAGCTTTTGCCAGCTTGGTTTTTTGTGCTTCCGAAAAATTTCCGTGCACAGTATTTGCCGGTTGAATATGCTTTTCAAAATCCATTATTTTAAGTTTCAAAGTTTCCATTTTAAATAATCACTAATTTTGCAGTTAACGCGCCTGCTTGTTTAAGAGCTTGAAATATGGCAATAATATCACGAGGCGTAACTTTTAATTGATTTAACGCCGCTGCCACTTGCTGTACGTTTGAAGCTCCGCTTATTGCCACTGCATTTGCCCCCTCTTCTTTAACCTGGGGAACAAGATTATTAAACACTTGCGTTTGTCCCTGCGAAAACGCATTCGGCTGCGATATTATTGGTAATGAACGAATTGTAATATTTAAGCCGCCGTGTGAAATTGTAACCGGCGCAATTCTCACATTGCTTCCGGCAACAATAGTACCTGTTCGTTCGTTAATTACTACCCTTGCTTCAACATCCGACTGAACTCGAACACTTTCCAATTGTGCAATAAAATTTCCAAAATTATTTTCCTGATTTTGAGGAACTGTTATTTTTATTTCGGAAGCCCCAATACTTTTAGCTGTCCCTTTTCCGAACAATGAATCAACAGCTATCACAATATTATTTGCAGTGGTAAAATCAGGTGAACGCAGCATAATACTAAGTGAGTTTGCTGATAAAGCTCCACCCGGAAGATCAATTTCCAAACTACCTCCGTTTGGAATTCTACCGGCAAGAGCCACATTTCGAGCAACTCTACCACCGGAACCGGTATTGAAATCAAATCCGCCAATTGAAACAGGTCCTTGAGCAATTCCGTAAACTTTTCCATCTATTCCGGATAGCGGTGTCATAAGCAGCGTAGCGCCCATCAAACTTGAAGCATCGCCAATTGATGAAACAATAACATCAAAATTTGCACCTTTTTTATAGAGATTGGTTAATCTTGTTGTAACCATAACAGCAGCAACATTTCGTGTGCGAAGATTTCTATCGGTTATTGTTACACCAAATCTTTTCAGCATACTTCTTACCGATTGCTCTGTCATTAAAGAGCGATAACTGTCTCCCGTTCCTGAAAGTCCGACAACCAAACCGTATCCAATAAGTTGCTCGGTTTCTATCCCTTTGAAATAGGATATGTCTTTAATCCTTTGCCCGAACAATTGAGAAAAAGTAATTAAAATCGATATTAATAAAACTGATAATTTTTTCATGATAACCACCTAAAATAGGAAGTGGATAAATTTTGTTAACAATCCCGGAGAAGTATTTCCCGTAACTTCACCATCGCCTTGAAAATTGATTTGTGCATCGGAAATTTTATATGAATAAACTGAATTATCCGTTCGTAAATCAGCGGAGCGAATTAATCCTTTAATAGTTACTAATTGTTCCTCACCGTTGATTGTAATTTTTCGTGTACCGGTAATTCGTAATAATCCATTATCGTAAACCGAATCAATAACTGCGGAAATCTTTGTTTTCACAACTCCGGAACTCGACATTCTTCCGCCGCCATTAAAACTATTTCCAACTCCAATTCCAAAATCCGCCATAGTTGTTCCATCATTTGAAGCTTTTAAGTTTAGTGCATCCTTGCGTCCTGTTGTTATATTAGCCGAATTACTTGCTTGCGATGCTTCAACAACAATAATTGTTACAACATCACCGAGACGGCTCGCTTTGTAATCCGAAAAAAGTGACCGGCTGCTGTTCGCTCTAAAATCCTGTGCCGATATTAATATCGGCAAACAAATCATTAGTATTATTATTAATTTTTTCATTTTATCACTCAACTATTTTTACTTTTTTACTATTAATTATTTTAGCTTTAAATAATTTTTTATCCGAACGTACAACTCTGATAATGTCACCTTTACTACCGTCTTCTCTGGCATTAACGTTAAAATTAACCACCACACTTCCGAAAATACTGTAAGCAAATAACTTATCACCACGAAAAACTATCGGAATTTTACTAAGCATATTTGTATTTAATATACTTCCTTTCACAATTGTTTTAGCAGCTCGATAGTTTGAAAGATCCATTTTGCTGCTAACAATATTATCATTTAAATTAGAAATTTCTTTTTGAACTAAATTAAATCTGTCAGATGTTATTTGTTCGTTTCTCTTAATTTTACTTTTTGCAACCCATACCTCTGCAAATAATTTAATTTTAACAGTAACAAACGCACTCGAAGTTCTATTTCCTCGTTTCTTTATTTTTACCGGAACGTATGCAAAACCTTTAACCAATCTAAAATTCCTGCTCTCATCAATTTTTATGTCTGCATCCGCAAAAGATTTAATTCCTATTGGAAGCGATATTATTTTATATGTGAACTTCTTATACTCTTTCAATTCTTTTTTAAGATATGAATCAAGAGATGACCCTTGAATAAATCCGAATGAAATTAGCAACAATATGTATATGAATTTTTTCATCAATAATATCTATTATCGTTTAAGATTATTTGCAATAGACAACATATCTTCAACCGTTTTTATGGTTTTTGAATTTATTTCATACGACCGCTGGGCAGTAATCATATTTACCATTTCTTGAACAATATCAACATTAGATGATTCAAGAAATCCTTGATGAACCTCACCATAACCATCACTTGCCGGAGTTCCGATTAATGGCTGACCGGAACTTGAAGTTTCTGCATAAAGATTATCGCCCAAAGATTTGAGACCGGCCGGATTAATGAATTTAACAAGGTCAAGGTTTCCCAAATCTACAGTATCACCATTAAATTGGACAAGTGAAACAGTTCCTTGTTTTGATACATGAATTTCCGCTGCCTCGCCATCAATTGTAAATCCGGGTTCAAGCGCATAACCGCTTGAACTCACAATTGTCCCATCGGCAGATAATTTAAATGATCCGTCACGCGTATAAACAAAACTTCCGTTTGATTTTCTCAATTGGAAAAATCCATCTCCATTAATTCCAAGGTCCAATTGCTGACTTGTTTGCTGCAAAGCACCTTGAGTAAACATTTTTTGAGTCGAAGAAGTTCTAACACCACTTCCAACCTCAACGGTTGAGTTTGTAGATCCTGCTTGACCGGGGACTTCAGAGCTTTGCGGATTTGTTACAACATCTTGATAAATCAAGTCCTGAAATTCTGCTCTGTTTTTCTTAAATCCGGTTGTGTTGATATTAGCAATATTATTTGCAATAACTTGAATATTTACTTGCTGTGCATTCATTCCTGATGCTGCTGTTCTTAATGCTGCCGTAGGCATAATAACCTCCTATTATTAAACTTTTCCAATTTCTTTTGCCATTCCCATTTGTTGATCAATGGCTTTTATAATTTTTTGTGCTATTTCATAATCTTTGTTCAACGAAATCATTTGCCCCATCTCTAAAATTGCATTAGTATTTGAGCCTTCCAAATATCCTTGCTGAATTTCATAATCATCTTCCGAAGCTTCAGAGTATCCGCCATTGGGGAATGAAAAATTTTGTCCGCTTTTTCTTACCATTCCGGTTGAATCATCAATTTTAGCAATTTTTAATTTGTCAATCACTTCTTTCCCAACTGTTATTTCTCCGGTTTTCGATATTTTTATTTCGTTATCCTTATTTAAAGTATATTCCAAAAGATTTAGATCTCCGCCCAATGTGAGTACGGCATTCCCTTTTGAGTCAACAATTCCGCCATCTTCTGTTAACTTAAAATGTCCGTTCTTTGTTAATTGCACACCTTTATCGGTTTTTATCATAAAAAACCCGTTTTTAGAAATTGCCAAATCAAGCGGATTTCCCGTTTGCGAAAACTCGCCTTCGGAAAAATCAGTAAGTTGTTTTACCGGAGAATTTGTTAATCTCGAAATAACTTCAGCAAAAGGTAATTCACGTTTAAAGCCGACAGTATTTATATTTGCTAAATTATTTGCAGTTACTGAAATATCTGTCATTTTATTGTGCATCACGTTTGCCGCCCGATACAATTGCGATAATCCTTTTACCATTTTATCCTCTCTGCATTATTTTTTCTTAATATTGTAAATAAATTTTAGCAAGTGAAAAGGAACTACATTCAACTGCATACGAACTTTATTAGCTGAAAAGTACTTATCTAAAGTTTGACCAATAAATTCACTTTCGTTATTTACAATATTTTTTATCTTTGAAATTTTCATCACATATTTTGAATGTTCCGATTTCATTTTCTCTTAAGCAATTGCATTTACAGAATTTATTCCGTTTTGATGCGTTCTTCTTATGCTCTTAAATTTTTCTATTGGTGATAACCTAATTGTTGAATCAACTTTAAGTAAGCTTGAAAGTTCAAAGTTAAATGACTCCAACCTACTTTCCGCTTGCTTAAGATTTTCATAATCCATTGCTAAATCACCGTTTAATTTCATATTTGACAAATAGCTTAAAAAGTTAAAATCCCCGAGGTTTGTTGCATGAAAATCAGAAGCTATTTTATACAATAATTCACCGTTAGATCTTTTTAGTTTATCGTAGCGCACGATTATTGTTTCCAATATTCGCCCTGAATTTACAATAATAAATTCAGGAAAAGTCATGAACATATTAAATATTGATTTTTGTAAAATATATTTAAGCATCAATGTTTGCATAATATTTAGCTCGGATTTTAATTGTCCACGTATATCATAATCATCAATCATTTTGGAAATTTCAACAAACATTTTTGATTTATCCGTTACTGCCAAAATATTTGAATGAACATCCGTGTTTTCCACTTGATAGATCAACAAGCTGTTTAACTTTTTCACAATTTCATTTCCGGCATCAATTATATTCAGCTTTTCAAGTGAAGTCAAAATTGCTTGACTTAGTTCTTCAAACGACAAATCGAATATCAGCTCAAACGATGAAATAAAATCACGACTAATTTCTTCTCCGAGACTCCAAACAATATTTAACAATAAAGCAGTTTGTATTTCGTCATAATTTCCATTTTGAGAAACCAGATAATCAATTACTCTTTTTAGTTTCGATTTAACCAATGGTTTTTTGTTATTGATTACCGATTTTAAAATTTTTCTGCTTATTTCATTTTCTTCGATACCAATTTTTGATAACATTACACTTATCGCATTTGGGCCCATTTCCTCTTCTGTCGTTAGATTATCAAGTGCAAGGGAAAATGGTTTGTGTTTAATAACTTTTGCCAAAAATTTCTCACCGCTTTCAGCAAGAAACGGAAGCTGTGACTGAAAAAGGCTTCCATTAACCAAAATACGATAAACTTTTCCCGCCTTTCCCGCAACGCTCACAACAACCAGTGAATTAATTGCCGGAACCGATTTCGGTTTCCCGCCTCCGGTTAAAGTTACATTTGAACTTTTTACAATTATATTATTTAAAATTCCTCTAATCATTATCCGCTACTCTGCATGAGTTTAATTTTTAATGCTAAATGTATTTCCCCTTTTGAAATAGAATATTCTTTCGCTTTTTTAGTTATTTCACTTTCCGAAATTTTTATCGGCTGCATTATAAAACGCCTTCTTAAATTATAGCGGGAAACATCAAAAAGACTGCCGATTTTCTCGGTTCTCAATTTTCTTATATTCTCTTTTAATCGTGATAATTGGAATTTCTTTTTCTCTTCCAATTTTCGTTTGACTATTAACCCGATTAGAATCAGCAGCGAACCTTCTACAAATACAAATGTTTTAATTAACGAATTCTTACTAAATCCGGGCGTACTGCCAATTACAACATTTCCTTTTTTTTCACTAACTCTTTTAGATAATTTTTTCGCCTCTTCTTTGCTAATAACATCAATTTGCTTCGATACTTTTTCTTTAATATTTAAAATATCATCAATAGATTTTTGGGCAAATACGTTCGCCGAAAACGCAACCATAACTATAAAAATAATAATAACAATTTTTTTCATCATCTTATTTTCCTTCTTAATGGAAATTTTAATGAGATAACCGACCCGCCGTTTTCAAGAGCGTGCACTGAAAAATCACCTTCGTGTTTATTCATTAAATTATTAATTATCCTCACGTTTAAGTCAACGCTCGAACTATCAATTTTTACATCTGACGAAAATGTTTTTAATTCCGAAGTCGTAATAATTCTTAAAATCAAATGAACATTTTTCAGCCTTGTCTGAATAATCATTCCGCCGGATTTACCTTCACTCTTTTTAATTAATCCAATAGCATTTGTTAAAATCTGAAAAATGTAATTCGGGTGACTTAAAATTGACGGTAATTTTTCTTCATAATCCAAAACACATTCTATATCAAGATTATCCAAAGTAGATTTTACCAATGAATGATATTGTGTTATAATCTCGTTTAATTTTAACGGTATTATTTGTACGTTTTTTTGATTGATGTTAGCAAATTTTACCAATCGGTTCATTACGGAATTTATTTTATGAATTTGTGTTTTTATTGCTTTTGTTTCAATCGAATTATTATAGTCATCCATTAAATCAACTTGACTCATAATAACCTGAAGCGGCGACATAATATCTTCAATAATTCCTTCGGTCAATTCACCGATTGCAGCAAGGCGAAAATCATTAGAAAGTTTTGCCTGATAAGTCTGCAGTTCCTCGTATGTTGAAAATAATCTTGCCTTAGTATCAAATTTTTCAATTTTTGCAAGAGACACATTTAACAATATCTTAATTATCTGTTTATCAAGCTCAGTAAAATTATTCTGTTCAATTGTTGAAAGAAGTGCAAAAAGACCTTTCTTTCTTCCGTCTTCAATTAAGGGAAAAAGCACAAAATTCATTTTCGGATTATCAGAATTCCAACTGTTTAATTCAGGGACTATCATCACCTTTCCGGATTCAAATAACAAATGAAGTACACCTTCCTTGTAGTAATTATTAATCATTTCAATAATTTCCGTGTTCTCGGAACCTTGCACGGGTTTTAACTTTGAAAATGATTCATCAAAAAATAAAAGAGCTGCATCTTTTAACGGAATTACCCGTTTTACAGATTGTTTCAATTTTTCAATCAATTCTAAAGGATTTTTTATTTCGTCAGTACCTTTTTCAAATGAAACGAGATTTTGAAGCATGTGTGAATATTTTTCCAGTAAATGGCTGTCGGAAGTTGAATCATTATATCTAAACATAGATAAGCCGAACGTTGATTCTCCATCAGCGGAAACCTCATCAATCAGTTTTAAAAACGGCTGATAATCCAAAGTATTTTGTTTGTGCAATATCATTTTTTATACAAAATTAGTTGATGCCAATTGTTCGATAAACAATTCCTCATAACCCAAAACAAATTCATTTAAGGCATCCAGGTTTTCAAATTTTAATTTTTTTACAATACTCAAATCAAGTTCATAATTGTTATCAAGATAAAAGCTTCCTATTCCCAGCCTTTGAGTTGCATAATCGGCAAGATGAACAACAGCGGTTATAACGTCATCTTCTTCCGCTAAAGATGGAGTATGATGTTTTTGAATTGCTTCGCAATGATGAGACGGTAAATTCCACTTTTCGGCAAGAAATCTTCCTATATCCTGATGTGTATAGCCAAGTTCATCAAATTCCGCTTCAAGAAGAGATTTACCATTCTCTGCCATATCAGCAAGAATAGTTTCAAATGATGAATGGAAATATTTATGAATAACCGCAGTACCAAGTTCGTGTAAAAGTCCGCTTACAAACGCTTCGCTACCGATTCTGTAACCAAGATCTTCAGCCATTTTTTTGGCTGCATTCCCTGTTAAAATAGAATGAACCCAAAATTCTTTTTGATCCATATTTTTATCTGATTTATTTTTAAACGAATCGATCATAGAAAGTGCAATAACAATATTTTTAATATCCTGATACCCGATTATTAAAATTGCAAAATCGATTGTAGCTACTTTTCGCGGCAACCCGTAAAGAGGTGAATTTGCTATTGAAAGTATTTTTGTAGTTAATCCCGGATCTTGTCCAACCATTTGACTAAGAGCAGCAGTATTTGTAGAAGGATCATCTAACTGCTTTGAAACTTCCAGCATAACTGTTGACATTGCCGGCAGATTATAAACATTCGATAATACCAATTGTGTTTTTTTTCGTTTTTCCTCTAGTAATTGCTCTTCCATGATGTGTTCTTCTTCAGTTTGTTAATAATTTATATTGTTTAATTGTTCTTCAAATAATTCTCTGTAACCTTCAACAAAGTTATCAAGATACTCACTGTTGCCAAGTTTTAGCGTTGTTAAAATGCTTTCATCTAATATAAAATCGGAATCCCAATGAAAATTATTTTCGAGTAATGTATGCACAACGAAATCCGCAAGATGTATTAAAGCAATAAACTCTCTATTATTTTCGGCAAGAGAAGGACGATGATGAAATAAAACCACTTCAGAAAGTTCTTCCGGTAAATTCCATCTGTCTATCAAATTTTTACCAATTTCGCCGTGTGTCATTCCCAATGTTTTTAATTCAGCTTCAAAATGTGAGTTTCCGCTTTCATCTACAGAGGCAATAATGTTGTCATATTCATTTTTGAAATACTTATAAATAACAGGAATTCCGAGATCATGTAATAAACCGGCGGTAAAGGCTTCTCCGCTTTCCGGATATCCTAAATCATCAGCGAGTTTTTTTGCTGTTACCGCAGTCATTATTGAATGAAGCCAATAGTTTTTTTGATCAAAATTTTTATCGCCAAACTTTTTCACTGTCTCCATCATTGACAGGGCAATTACAATATTTTTAATATGATTAAACCCAAGTATCACAATAGCAAAATCAATAGTGGCAACTCGTCTTGGTATTCCGTAAAGCGGAGAATTAGCCACAGTTAAAATTTTTGCTACGAGTCCCTGATCTTGACTAATAACAGCACCAAGCTGAGCAGCACTGGCTTGAGAATCCTCAATTACTTTGGAAACTTCATAAATGATAAATGGAACCGTCGGCAAATTATGAACAGATGATAAAATCCGAATTGATCGCTCTTTTAGTTTCTCAATATTTGCAGTTTTATCATTCACCATATACCGTATTTAATTCTTCTTTTAATTCTTTTAATATTCTTGAATGAATTTGGGATACTCGCGATACTGTAATATTGATAATTTCAGCTATTTCTTTATAGTTCATATTTTCGTAGTAATAAAGACTTATGATAAGGCGGTCGCGTTCATTAAGATTTTTAATTGCTTCAATCAGTACATCTTTTCTTTCATCATCCCTAACGGTTTCATAAGGATTATTTTCTTCAGAGGGAATAATATCATTTAGTGAAAATCCTGTTTCACTTGCAAGAGGCTGATCTAACGAAACATTGTGAAATCTCACACTATCCTCAGATTGTTGTTTTGAGCGGGGTCTAATTTGAAGCTTACGTAGTTCATCAATAATTTTACCGCGTATTCTCTGAATAGCGTATGTCTCAAATTTGGTGCCAAAATCGGGATCAAATCTGTCAATAGCTTCACTTAATCCTTCTACACCGAATTGGAAATAATCCTTTTCTTCAATAACCTGTAAATTTATAAATTTGGAATTGTGAATTACATAGTGGACAAGATTGGTGTAATTAACCATAATTTGCTTTTTCGTGTTCGGATTAGGTTCCGTTTTGTACGATTGCCAAAGTCCATTATTACTCATGCTTATTACGTCCTAATAGTTTATCATTTAGTATATTTCCTTTGCTCAGAGATCTTTTATTGATTGCTTTTACAAAAGACATTGCAAAAATGCTTCCCATTACAGTTACAACCATAAAAATTATGAATGCTCTTAACAACACAATATTCCAGACTAAACCTTTCTCACTAAAAATTAATATTGATAAGAAAAAGATTAAAAGACCAAAGTTCAATACGATTTTATTCATTTTATTATTCCTCCGTGCCTTTCTTATTTCAAAGAAAATGCCAACTTATTTTTGAAAAATAATAGCGAATAAAAGCTTAATTTTGATGTTTTTTTTGGGGTGGAAATATTTATGAAAAACTAATGGTTATTATTAACCATTTGACCGATTTCCTCAAATCTTTTGCTGATTTTTAACAATTGGCGTGTAATTCTTCTTTCCGGGTTTTCGAGCATAAACAGTTTTTGATTCTGTATGGAAATTGTAACTTTAGTATCATTTTCAACAATTCCAATAAACGTTAATTCCTCTTTTAAAAAATGCGTTACGGCTTTATTCAAATTATCGAAAGTTGATTTTCCTTCCATTAAATTCGCACATTTATTTACCAGCATATATTTATTATCTTTAATTTGCTTGCTGCTCAAAAGTTTTAAAATTGCGTAAGCGTCCATAACGGCAGTAGGTTCAGGTGTTGTTACAATTACCCGTGCATCTGCATGTTTCAAAATAGACAAAACATCTTCGCCGGCACCGGCGGCAGTATCCAGCAAAATAAAATCATATTCTGATGAAATTTCCCACAATGAATCGAATAATCTATTTGCTTTCGATTCACCTAACCGAGGATGATCCGTGCGTCCCGAATCTCCAAATAAGAAATGTAAATTATTATCATACCGGTAAACTAAATCACTTAAATTATTTTCCTCAATAAAAAAATGATACAAATTCCTTTTAGAGGTTACATTAAGCATAATATTCAAGTTGGAAAGATTTGCGTCCAAATCAACAAGCAAAACCTTTTTATTGTTCCTTGCCATTGCATAAGCTATATTAAGACTAAGAAACGTTTTGCCGGTACCTCCTTTCCCTGAAGTAATAGCAATAATTTTGGACATTAAACGTTTCTTTTTAGAAAGTTGTTTTATCCTTTTCAGTTGATTTAATCTCTCGGCTTGTCCAATCATTGGGTTATTTTCCCGCTATATATCATATTTGCAATAAACTCAGAATCTCCGGCTATTATATCGTCAGGGATTATTTGTCCATTTGTCAAATACTTTATAGGAACATTAATAGATACCGCCATATTCAAAATATTGCCAAAGCTTACCGCTTCATCCAATTTTGTAATTACAATACCGTTGTATTTCAAAATCTTAAATTTTTGTGCAACATCAATCATGTTTTTAGACATTGAAGTTGCGCTTAGAACAAGATAAGTTTCACTAATATTTACTCCGTGTAAGAAATCATTTATGCCTTTCAACTGTTCTGTTTTATTTTGGCTTCGCCCAACAGTATCAATAAAAATCAAATCTTTCTTTTTCATTTTAGTAATAGCTTTGGTAATATCTGAAGGCTCATAAGCTACATGAAACTCAATATCACTTATTTCAGCAAATATTTTTAATTGGTCCAACGCTCCCAGCCGATAAGTATCTATGGATATTAGCCCAACATTCAAATTATGCAGTATTTTGCTTATCACCGAAAGCTTTGCGATACTTGTTGTTTTACCAACACCTGTCGGGCCAACAAGTGATACAATTTTAGGACCTTTTTGCCTACCAATTTCAAAATTCGCAGTAGGTATCATTGAAGCAATTGTTGAAACAACATAACTATCCAAATTCTTTTCATTTAGCAACCCGCTATATTTATCCAATTGACTGATTACTGTTGAAATAATCCGCTCATCAACATCACGATGTTCAAGAATATCAACAACTTCTCCGGTAACACTTTTGGTAATTTTTTTCTTTTTTTGAGGAGATTTTACCTTTTTGTTTCCTACTTCCTTTTTCTTTTTTTTGTATATTTTATTTTTTAGGTTGGTAATTTCTTGTTCAAAAGTTAATAACTCGTTTTCATCTTCTACTTTTTGAATTTCTTTCACCGTTACTTCATCATCAATTCCACCGGTAATTTCAAACATTTTTTTGATGCCAAGTTTAGCATCCGCCGGAATTACTTGAGTACTGAGAACAATTGCGTCCGGCCCAAAAATTTCTTTCATTTCAGCCATGGCAACTTTTAAATTTTCGGCTCTGAATTTTTTAATCTGCATGTGTTAAACCTCTAATTTTCCTATAAACTCAATTTCAACATTTGCCGGCAACTCAGTGTATGAAAGCACAACTACATCTGAAAAAGTTGAATTAATTAATCTATAAAAATATGGTCTGATTGTAGCTGACGTAATCAAAATTGGAACATAACCCAAGTCTTTAAATGTCTGTAAATGTTCCTGTATTGCTTGGTTTAATGCTTGCAGCATTTGCGGTGTTAATCCCAGTGTTTGGGCAGCTTCCTGTTGCTTAGATAACGAATCGGTAATATGGCTTTCCAAATTTTCACCTATTGCAACGGCGTGTACTATTCCATATCCATCTTTATAAAGATTTGAGATAGTATCCCCGAGTGAGTGTCGCACATATTCAGTAAGTACATCTATATTTTTAGTTACTTTTGAGTAATCTATTAAAGATTCAAGTATTTGAACAAGATCCTTAATTGGGATCAATTCTTTCAGCAAATTTTGAAGTACTTTTTGAATTACTCCCAAAGAAAGTACTTCGGAATTAATATCCTCAATAACTGCGGGATATTCCTTTTTAAGATTTTCAAGAAGCTGCTTAACCGATTGACGGGACAATATTTTATCAAAATTCTTCTTAATTGTTTCCTGCAAATGTGTTGAGAGCACAGAAATTGCATCGACTACAGTATATCCTAAAACTTCGGCTTTGTCTTTTTCCTGTTCCGAAATCCAAGCTCCGGAAAGTCCGAAAGCAGGGTCTTCTGTTGGAATGCCACCAATTTCCTCTTCAATTCCTCCCGGATTCATCGCAAGAAATCTATCGCTGTAAATTTCATAATTGGCAACAACATTCCCTTTAATTTTTATAATATATTCATTCGGATTAAGCTGTAAATTATCTCTTACCCGAACAGGAGGAATTAAAACTCCATATTCAAGTGCCATAAATTTACGAGTAGAAGAAATTTTTTGAAATAGATTACCGCCTTGATTTTCATCAACAAGTGAAATTAGCCCGTAACCAATTTCAACTTCTACCGGATCAACTTGCAGATATTCTTCTACTTTTTCTTCAGCAGGTTCTTGGGAAACTTCTTCTTCAGCTATTTCAGGAACTTCCTCTTCTTTTTGCTTTTTTCTTAAAAAGAATGCTGAGGTAGCAAGTCCAATTCCCAATACTACAAAGGGAAGAGTTGGCATACCGGGAATTAGTCCAAAAACAAATACAGCACCGGAAACAGTTCCCATTACTCTTGGATTAGAGAATAATTGTTTTCCCAGCTGTTTATCCATCGAACGCCCTTCGGCATTTTTTGTTATTACCATTCCGGCGGAAACAGCAATCAACAATGCCGGAATTTGGGAAACCAAACCATCACCAATTGTTAATATTGTGTATGATTGTAATGCTTCTGTTATCGGCATTCCACGTTGAGCAACTCCAATAATTATACCCGCAATGATATTGATTGTTGTGATTAAAAGCCCGGCAATTGCATCTCCTTTTACAAACTTACTCGCACCGTCCATTGCTCCAAAAAATTCAGCTTCTCTCGAAATATTTTCTCTTCGGGTTCTTGCTTCCGCTTCGTTTATCAAACCGCTATTCAAATCCGCATCAATCGCCATTTGTTTGCCCGGCATTGCATCTAATGTAAA
>CAZXDS010000026.1:0-4695 GCA_964639525.1 uncultured Melioribacteraceae bacterium
TAACCAACGACTTAAGTCGTTGGTTAATAAGAGCTTAGAACATTTGCAACCGTTTTCTGGTGCGGGTCTGCGATAACGGTTTTAATATTTCACCCATAATTTCTGGTGCCGATATAATTAAAACTGTTGATATAATGCATTATTGTGTTGAAACAATTTAAAACTTTGCAAAACTATGGATTTCTGTGTCCTTCCAATTGTATATTTTAGAAATTCCTATAGATAAAGTGAAGTGAAATTACTACACCAAATTTCTCACTTTGAAAATCCATATTAATTGAGTACTATTACACTAACAGTTTATAAAAGTAAATTAATATTCTGCTCCCAATCATTGTTTTCCACCTTTTTATAAAAAAAATTAACAAGTGTATGCGTGCAAAAAATTAAGCCAAATTCTGAATATTAAATCAATTGAATTTAATAAATGAAACTTTCACAAGACAATGTGTCCTTGTAACTATCCACATCGTACATTTTTTTTTAAAAAAGAAATATTTGCAATTTAAATTTCAACTTTGAAAAAAGTTAATCATAGGCGACAGATTTGGAATTGTAAAAATAGATGGGTTTACTCTAAAAAGCCCAAACAGACTAAAGTTCGTTTGGGGAATTTCGTTTTTAGTCTGTTTCCACACGACTGAAATCGGGGTCAGTCAAAATATTACGTTTTAGAATGGACTAATAGATAAATTGGAAAAACTTTTTTGGGTTTGATATGGATAATAAAGAACAAGATTATATTTTAAAGAGAACAGCTTTCCAGCTAACTGAAGATGTACTTGCCTTTGCTAATGACCCCGAAAAAGCGATAGCAAAAATGATTGATAAGCTCAGTGAAATTACCGGAGCTGAAGTTACTGCCATATTCAAATGTCCCGAAGGTTTCCATGACGGACGAACCGAACATGTTTTATTGGGAATAAATCCTAAAGAAAAAATAGAAGTCGCAAAAAATAAAATTATTTTGGATTTGGTGAATCTTGTTCATAATAAACGAGACATTATTGTTGTAACAAAAAAAGATAATTCCGATGAATATGAAAAACTCTCAGCACTGGGGTTTGAAATATCTCTCATTGTTCCATTAAAATTTAATGGCGTTATTTACGGGAACTATCTTCTGCTTGGTATGCCTTCAGGAAATAATTTGAATTTAATAATTCGAGATTTGGAGTATCTTAATAATCCGCTTACACTGCTTTTCAGATATTCTCTTATGTTTACAAGTTTATGGGAATTAGTTGAAGATAGAACGAAGGAATTAAGGGAAACCGAAAGTAGTTTATATGGGACTCTTAATTCAATTGGAGATGGTGTAATTTCTACCGACTTAAAAGGATTTATTATTCACTTTAATCCGGCTGCCGAAAAGTTGACCGGATGGACAGAAGAAGAATCCATTGGAAAACAGCTTGGTTTAAGATTTAAAATAATTAACGAATTAACACGGGAAAAAATTGAAAATCCGGTGGAAAAAGTTTTGATGTTAGGTAAAACAGTTGGTCTTACTAATCACACTCTTTTAATAACAAAAACCGGAAAAGAATTATTAATTTCAGATAATGGTTCACCGCTAAAAAATGAATATGGTGTTGTTACCGGTGTTGTTCTGGCTTTTAGAGACAGAACAAAAGAAAGACGGGCGGAAAAATTATTAAAAGTAAGTGAAGAAAAATTTAGAGTAACTTTTAACGAGGCGATTGACTCTATTTTAATAATTGAGAAAACGGAAAATGAAGGACCTATTATTAGAGAAATTAATAAAGCTGCTCTCAATAATCTGGGATATTCAAAGTATGAATTAGTTGACAAACCCTTATCAATAATTGTTGATGAGACAATAGTAAAAGAATTGCCGGATAGATCGGCTAAGCTATTATCCGGGGAGCATTTAAGATTTGAATCTAATTATGTTCGCAAGGATGGCTCAACTTTTCCAATAGAAGTTTCGGCTAACTTGATTCATATCAATGAAAAACCTTTCGTCTATTCTATTGCGAGAGAAATTACTGAACGAAAAATTGCAGAGAAAAAATTAAAAGAAAGTGAAGCACGATTCCGTGCTTTAACTGAACAGGCAAATGATGCGATGCTCATTGCGGATTTGAACGGAAAAATTATTGATGTAAATCAGAAAGCTTGTAAAAGTACGGGATACTCTCGGGCGGAGTTATTGGAAAGGAGTGTATTTGAGTTAGATAACAAATTTGATACAAAAGATAAAGTAATTAGAATTTGGGAAGGTTTACAACCTGGTAAACCAATAATAGTAGAAGCAGAGCATAAGCGAAAAGACGGCTCTACTTATCCTGTGGAAACCAGTATTGGACTTATTAAATTGGATGGAAAACCGTGCATACTAGGGTTTTCACGTGATATTACCGAACGAAAAAAAACAGAAAATGAGTTGAAAAAGTTAACATTGGCGGTAACTCAAAGTCCGGCTATTGTTGAAATTACGGACAAAAATGAAATACTTGATTATGTAAATCCAATTCTGTTAGAAATTACAGGATACACCGAAGATATCCTGATTGGCCAAACGCCGAGAGTTTTTAAGTCCGGTTTAACACCGCCGGAAACCTATACGGAAATGTGGAGTAAGTTGAACGCGGGTAAAATTTGGCAGGGAATATTTATCAATAGAAAAAAATCCGGCGAAATATATTATGAATCGGCACAAATAGCCCCGATTTTTGATGATTTTGGTGAAGTAATCTATTATCTAAAAGTAAGTCAAGATATAACAAAGCTAAAGAAATATGAAGATGAATTATTAGTTGCAAAAGAAAAAGCCGAATCAGCCAACAAATTAAAATCTGAATTTCTTGCCCAAATGTCACACGAAATTCGTACCCCGCTAAATACATTGTTGAGTTTTTCATCATTAATTAATGAACAATTAAAAGATTTATTGAATGATGATTTGCAATTTGTATTTAACGGTATGACAAATGCAGGAAACAGAATTATTAGAACAGTAGAGCTTATTATAAATATGTCGGAATTACAAACGAATACATATGAATTAAAAATATCAAAGTACAACCTCTGTTCTATAACTGAAGAAATAATTGGAAAGTTTAAGAAAAGGGCTGTTGACAAAAAATTGGATTTTAATTTTAGTACAAATGCAAAAAATTGTGAAAGTTACTTTGATGAATATTCCGTTAGATTGATAATTTATTGGATAATGCAATTAAGTACACAAAGCAAGGCAGCATAACAACTACTATTTTTAAAAAGGGGGGAAATCTGTGTTTAGAAGTATCCGATACAGGAATTGGAATAGACGATGAATATCTTCCACACTTATTTGAGCCATTTTCACAGGAAGAACACGGATACACTCGGAAATTTGAAGGTAATGGATTGGGATTAGCACTTATCTACAAGTTTTGTGAACTAAACAGTGCCGAGATATTTGTGAAAACCCAAAAGGGCAAAGGTACAAAGTTTACTATAGTATTTTCTGATAAGATTAATCAGCCAAGTAAAATTTAATAAGATGTTTAATACTAAAATTTCTGTTTTTTTAATATGAAGAAATTACCTTTTTATCTCAAGAATAATCGTCTGCATTTAATTAATGCAACGAACTAATAAACGCATATAAACACCCTCCGTTGTTGGGGATAAGGACTATCGCCAAGTTTGGCTTAGGCAGTTATGAATAAATTGTAATCCCATCCTTCATTATCTCAGCAGCAAATGGGTTTTGCATGTTAAACTCTTCATTTAAAAATGGATGAGGCTCAATTACATCGTCAAAGATTCTACAGTATTTCATTAACTTAAGCCTAGCAGCAAATCGATCCTCTTCGATTTCTTTCAACACTATAGCCAAATCAATATCGCTATCCTCTCTTGCCATATTTCGGGCATAAGAGCCAAACAATATTATCTTCTCAACCGGTATCCCTGCATTACGTAACTGCAAAGCATATTTAGCAATAATTTGTTTTATGTGTTTATCTGTTTTAACAGCCATAATCTCAAACTTTTTATTTTATCGTTGTATTTAGAAGCAAACTCCTTGGTACATCTTTTGTAGAACTCCCTTTTATAGTCGGGATATCTTGCTTCAATGTTGAATGTGGTAATCACATCCAACAAATCTTCCATCTCGCTATCTATTACCAAATTAGCTTTCTTAGCTATCTTATTAAGGTCGTGGATTTTAGGCACGGAATCAACGTCTTTTTTTACCGCAACCGCCTTTAATAGCTTTTCAATTACTAGATGACCCAAAAATAAAGACCAAACATAATCTTTGCTTTTGAAAAGATTATTCATTGCCGTTAAATCATCTTCAGAAGAATCAGTCCAATATTTTATATGTTCGCTTTTTTCCATTACTGAATTATACAACCATAATTGTTAAATATCAAACTTCCCATTATTCTGACAACCAAACAACTCCGTTCCGATTCCAATCCTTTACATCTACGCTACGTCCGTCTGCTGACGGATGCCTTCCGGCAAAGTCTTGAAATTATGGATTCACTATTCAGCCTATTAACAAAAGGAGGAAAAAATATTGAATAATCAGCAGGGTTATTTTTGAATTTATACCGCAGTGATATTCTCTTTAAAACAACAAAACCTTGTAACTTATTAGATTACAAGGTCTTAAGAAGCGGGGTCGACGAGACTTCCCGAATTTCTTTCGGGACGACCTCAACTGCTTGA
>CAZXDS010000026.1:4795-24675 GCA_964639525.1 uncultured Melioribacteraceae bacterium
TAAAATAAAAAAGGGAAACACAAAAAGTATTTCCCAAAGCGGGGTCGACGAGACTTCCCGAATTTCTTTCGGGACGACCTCAACTGCTTGAAATTAATTTCTCTATGTATTTTCTACTTTTCTTTTTTTTAATTTCATTTTCTCTTTTTATTGCTTCGGTTTTTGTTTCAAATTTTTCAAAGTAAACAATTTTCCAAGGTATGCCTCGACTTGAATATTTTCCCCAACCGTTATTATGCCGCTCTAATCTAACCGTCAAATCAGAAGTATATCCAACATAATATTTGTTGATTTTTTCAGAATACAAGATGTAAACGAACCAATTCATTTTACTTATAATTTATTTAAAATAAAAAAGGGAAACACAAAAAGTATTTCCCAAAGCGGGGTCGACGAGACTCGAACTCGCGACCTCCTGCGTGACAGGCAGGCGCTCTAACCAAGCTGAGCTACGACCCCAATACGTCTTTCAATTTTGAAAAAAGAACGAATCCAAATTTATTTGATGAATAATTAAAATGCAACTAAAATATTAAAACATTTCAATCTTTTTCGAGTTCGGGAGAACCAAAACTTACACCAACAGCAAGTGCAGCCAAGACTCCCTGCGAATCTTTTTGAACCAACTTTTGCCTTGCAATTGCTTCTTCAATTTTAACGCTTTTAATTTCACTTCCCTTTAACGCAACCATTCTTCCGAATTTCTTTTTGATTGCGAGTTCAATTGCATAAGTGCCAAATTTAGTAGAGAGAATTCTATCATACGGAGTTGGTGTTCCGCCACGTTGGGTATGACCGAGAACAGTATATCTCGTTTCCAAATCAGTGTTGCATTCTATCATTTTAGCAACAATTTCACCAATTCCGCCAAGCTGTATTGGGTCAGTACGTTTTTTATCTTTTGCTTTAATAACTAATTCGCCGCCTTCGGCTGTAGCACCTTCAGAAACACAAACAAGAGAAAACCGTTTGCCAAGCATATTACGCTGAACAACTTTTTCATAGACTGTTTCCCATTTGAAAGGAAATTCAGGAAGCAAAATAATATCAGCTCCGCCCGCAAGTCCTCCGTTTAATGCAATCCATCCGGCATATCTTCCCATCACTTCAATTACCATAACACGATGATGCGCTGAAGCTGTTGTGTGCAATCTGTCAAGTGCTTCGGAAACAACATAAACTGCCGAGTCATGACCAAATGTTTGATCGGTGGCTTCCAAATCGTTATCAATAGTTTTAGGAACGCCGACCACATTCATTCCCATCTTTGCAAGTTTATTAGCAATGTGCATTGTGCCATCGCCGCCAATTGCAATTAAAACATCCAAACCCCAAGCTTCATAATTACGGAGGGCTTTTTCTCCTCTGTTAACAATTTTAATTTTGCCCTCTACTTCTTCCGGCCAATGAAAAGGGTCTCCTTTGTTAGAAGAACCGAGAATTGTACCGCCGAGTGAAAGTATTCCGGAAACATCTTTGTTGTATAGTTGTCTTCCTTTGCCTTCAACTAAACCTTCAAATCCGTCGTTAATGCCGAACACTTGTAACCCATAGTCCAAAGCAGGTTTTGACACGCCGCGGATTACAGCATTGAGCCCGGGACAATCACCACCGCCTGTAAGTATTCCGATTCTTTTTAATTTTCCTTTTATCTGCGCCATTAATAAATCCTAATTTTTTATTTCAAAATATACGTAATAATAAAAAAATTTGTTTGTGATTAAATTTAGATTAATCAAAGAGTTATATTTTTTGTGAAGTTTTGAAATGAAGCTTAACAAAATTTTCCATTTTTTCAGTTCCAACAATTGACTTTAATCCTTTTGCCGCTTGTATTACTGCATCTGAGTTCCCCTTTGGTAAATCAAAATTATCATTCTTGTGTTTTTTGAACCAATTGTTAAATGTAGCTCTTGCTAATATTGATGCAGCGGCAACAGCAGTGTATCTTTCTCCTTTAGTAAATTGAATGAATTCTACCCCGAGATTTTTTAATTTTATCGGCGCATTAAAATCTTTTTTCATAAATTTATCTGTAATAACGGTTGGAAAAATAATAGAATTATACACTTCTTCTATCGCCTTGGAATGTGCCCAATTTAGCATTACGTTCAAATTTCCAAATTTTGGATAAAGTTCATTGTATTTTTTCGGTGTAATTTTTATAATTGAAAATTTATTGTCCAATAACTCAATTATGCGTGGAGCCATTTTATCAATTTGATAATCAGAAAGTAATTTACTGTCCTTAACACCAATCTTTAAAAATTTATCTTTTAAAAAATTATCGACATAAACAGCGGCAACTACGAGAGGACCGAAATAATCTCCTTTCCCTGATTCGTCAGTTCCAACATAAGTTTTAGGCTCAGAAATTTTTTCTTTCGGGAACATTAATTCTTGTTGTTCACTTACTAATTCATTTAGTTCTTGAAAAAGAATAGTTTCGTTGTTTCCCTGCAGTACAGTTCTTACTCCTTTTTTACCGAAATAAATTTGTACTTTTAATTTGGCAATTGTGTCGTCAACGGTAAATTCAAAGTTATAAAGTTTTTTATCAATCGGACTGAGTAGATATTCACCTCTCTTTTCCAACAGATTATTTAATGACTCTATTTGTTTTTGTGCTTTCTCTTCAATAGTCAAACTTATTTCCTGTTCGTTATTTGATTTGCAAAATGAAGTTACAAAATTGTTAATTATATTTGTAAAGTAAAAATTGTTTATTTAACTATTAGTGATTATCAAATGCGAATTATTATTCTATCTCTTCTTATATGTTCAACGTTTCTGTTTTCCCAAACTAATAAAAGCAGCAATAAAGTTGTTGCAACTGTTGGTACCACAAAAATTTATATTTCTGATTGGGGCAATAGATACGAAAAATATTTGTTCTCTACAGGGATGTCGGATAAGTTTTATGTGCGTGAAAGATATTTGAAAGATATGATTGATGAAGTAGTTCTTAAAGATTATGATGATAATTCTGAAATATTGCAAAATAAGGAATATCAATTGGAAGTAAAATGGTTAAAGAAACAAGCTGTACTTGCCTACCTAAAAGATCAGGAAGTTTATGCCAAACTCAAAGTTTCGGATGAAGAGGCGAGAAAAACTTTTCTGCAAATGAATCAGGAAATAGCAGTTCGTCATTTGTTTGCCGAAACAAAAAGTGAAGCAGATAATCTTTATCGTAGGTTGCAGCTTGGATTTACTTTTAACGAATTGGCAAAACAGGTTTTTACTGATTCTATTTTGGCAAATAACGGAGGTTATCTCGGATACCATACTTGGGGCGATTTTGATCCGGCGTTTGAAGAAGTTGCGTTTAATTTAAAAGTAGGTGAAATATCAAAACCGGTTAAAACCGAATATGGCTATAGCATAATTAGAGTCGATGATAAGAAAACAAAACCCTTGTTAACCGAACATGAATATCAGTTGAAAAAAAAGCAAATTATCAGGTCGGTAAAAATTAATTTGAAAAAATCTGCAACTGAAAAATATATTAAAGGGCTTGTGGATTTTTCAAAAATAAAGTTTAATGAAAAATGTTTGAAGCTGATTTTTGAAAAATATCAAACAGACTCGTTAAAAAAAATTGAAATTAATGAAAATAAATTTAGTGCTGAAAATTGCATTTTTTATCGAAATAAAAAATATTCAAATTTGTGGCTTTTGAACAAATTAGGTGAATTGCCTGCATTTCAGAGCAGAAAAATTACTGACCTAACAAAATTAGAGACAATCATTAAAGGTATTGTTTTACAAAACAAATTATTAAAAATTGCTCACAAAAAAGGGTATGACAAAGATAAAATTGTGCTTGATACATATAAAAAACAAATGACTCAACTTTTTATGACCTATAAAAAATTAGTTGTTTTAAAAGAGCTGAAACTGCCGGATTCTACTGTTTATACGTATTATCTCAATCACAAAGATTTTTTTTCGACTCATAATAACTTAAATGTTCAAGAAATTATTATTAAAAAGATAACATTAGCAGATTCGTTGATTAAAATATTAACTAATGGTGCAGATTTTGGAAAACTTGCAAAACAGTATTCTATACGAAAAATAACCGCAAAAAAAAACGGAGTAGTTGGCTTTGTTTCATTAGAAAAATTTGGTAAGTTGAAAGAAAAATTTTGGTCTTTGGCTGTTGGTGAGTTATTTGGTCCTGTTGAAATGAACGGTTATTATGGCATTTTTAAAATTTTAGGTAAAAAGCCGAGTAAACCTTTAAAATTTAGGCAGATTAAAAGCGATGTTGAAGTCGCTGCAAAGTATTCATTTCAAAAACCATATTTTCAAAATTATATAGACCGAATTAGAAAAAGAGTAAAAATTAATATTAATAAAGTAGTTCTAAGTAGTAAAAAAATTCAAACTTATGGTGTTCATTAACTATAAATTACAAGTTGCAGTTTTAATTATTAGGAGATTCTTATGAAAAGAATTTTACTTCTTTCTTTACTTTTCATATTACCGATTACATATCTATTTGCCGGAACCACAGGGAAGCTATCCGGAAAAATTACTGATGCCAAAACAGGCGAGGGTTTACCGTTTGTTAACATAACTTTGGTTGGTACTACCATTGGCGGTGCAACTGATATGGATGGTAATTATGTTATTCTTAATATTTCGCCCGGCAAATATGATATTAAAATTCAGTACGTTGGATATCGAACGAAGATTATTAAGGACGTTTCGGTTTCAATTGATTTAACTACAAAAATCAACATTGAGCTGACTGATGAATCGGTAGAATTGGGTGAAGTTGTAGTTGAAGCACAAAAAAGCGGAGTACAAAAGGACGTTACTTCAAGTCAGGCTTCTATATCTGCTGACCAAATTGAAAACTTACCGGTTGCTGAGATTAGCGACATAATTCAGTTGCAAGCCGGTGTTACGAAAGGTGCCGGTGGCGAATTTCATATTCGCGGCGGTCGTTCTTCTGAAATTTCATATCAGGTAAACGGAATTTCGGTTACGGATTCCTACGATAAAACTAATGGAATTGATATTGATAATAGTGCGGTGCAGGAACTGCAGGTTATAAGTGGAACGTTTAATGCTGAGTACGGCGATGCAATGTCAGGTATTATTAATACGGTTACAAAAGAAGGCGGCAGCCAATTTCACGGTAATGTTAAAGTATATTCAGGTGATTATGTTAGTAATCATTCAGATATATTTCTCGGTGTGAATGATTTTAATCCGGTTGCTAATTATAATATACAAGGAAGTCTAAGCGGACCTATTATTAATAGTAATGTATTGAAATTTTTTGTAAATGCCCGCTATGTTTCCGATGACGGGTATCTAAATGGTCGTCGTGATTTTACAACCACCGGAGGGAATGGAGATGGGACATTAGTTCCGATGAATTGGAGTGAAAGATTTATCGGATTGGGTAATTTAAGTTTTTTCCCCGTAAAAGGTCTTAAAATTAATCTTGAAGGACTTTATTCTAATAATAATTTTCAAGATTATGATCATAGTTTTAAGTTAGAACCGGACGGAAATCTTTTTAAGTTTTCCCGAAGTTATACAACCACATTTACATTAACGCACACACCTTCGCAATATACTTTTTATACTGTTAAAGGCTCATATTTTAATCATACTTTTAATGAATACCTTTACGAGAATCCATTTGACTCAAGATACTTGCATCCTGATTCATTAAATACTGTCGGTTTTGCGTTTCATGATAAGGGAACAAACAATCACAGATTTTTTAGAGAAACAAAAACTTTTTTAGTGAAATTTGATTTTACAAGCCAAGTATCTTCCCACCATATGGTAAAATTCGGTAGTGATTTTAAAACTCACGAATTAAGTTTTGATAATTTTAATTTGGAACCGAAAAAAATAAATGGTTCCCCCGTAACACCTTTTGAATCTGCTATTCCAGGCGAGAGCTCGCTAAATAGGGATAAATATCAGGACAAGCCAAGAGAAGCATCAGCTTACATCCAAGACAAAATTGAGTTTGATAAGGTTATTATAAATATTGGTCTAAGATTTGATTATTTTGATTCGCGTGGAAAAGTTTTGGTTGACTTACAAGACCCGAATATTTATGCTCCACTTCGTCCGGGCTTAGATTCATTGAGCATAGCAGAAAGAGAACCATTATTCTATAAGAATGCATCCGCTAAATACCAAGTAAGTCCGAGGTTTGGAATTGCTTATCCTATTACTTCAAATGGAGTTATTCACTTTTCTTACGGACATTTTTTACAAGTTCCTCCGTTTTCTTTTCTTTTTAATAAAGGTAATTATAAAGTTGCCACAACAGGCGGTCCTTACGGGCCATACGGTAATCCTGATATTGATCCGCAGAGAACTGTTATGTATGAGCTTGGTTTAAGACAAGAATTTGGTGAATTTCTTATTGATGTAACTATGTTCTATCGTGATATTCGTGATTGGGTAACGTCAGGACCTTTTATTGAGACTAGAAACGGCGTAGCATATTCGCTTTATACTAATAAAGATTATGCTAATGTAAAAGGGGTAACTCTTAATTTTAATAAAAGATTTTCAAATCATTGGGCAATAGACCTTAATTACACATATCAATTTGCCGAAGGAAGTAACTCAACGCCTGAAGAAGAATTTTTTGCTCAAACTGGGAACAGTGAACCTACATTATTTTTGCTTCCGTTAGATTGGGATCAAAGACATTTAATAAACGCATCCTTGTTCTTCGGTGGTGCAAATTGGGGTGCTAGTTTTATCGGAAGATTTGGAACAGGACTTCCCTATACGCCTTCAATTACACAATTTACTGCAGATAGAGGTTTAACTTCGGGGTTTAGGAAAAATACTTTGAGAAGACCAAACCAATTTAATCTTGATGCAAAGTTTAATTATAGTTTTAATATAAGTTTTATCAAGCTAACTGCATTTTTAAGAGTATTTAACCTTTTGGATACTAAAACGGTTGTAAATGTATTTTCAGATACGGGAAAACCTGATTTTACAACTGAAGGTCAAAATGTTGGGGATGACCCGAACAGACCAAATACAGTTGCTGAATATTTAACAAGACCTTGGAATTATGCGTCGCCACGAAAATTCCAATTTGGTTTTGAATTTAATTTTTAATTTTTTTGCTTTAGGAGGCAATAAGTATAATGAAGAATATTTTCAAATTGCTAATTATCAGCTTCATTAGTTTAAGCTTTTTAGTAACTACGTTATTTGCTCAGCATATACCTGGTAAAGAGCGTGGAGATTCTGCCAAAAGAGCTAAGGCTCAGTTGGAAGGGAACAGAATAAGGACTACAATTCATAATTTCGGTTTTACCGGAAGAACGGGAGGACAATTTCCAATCAATGTTCAAACACCCTATGAATGGCCCAAGAATACAGGAAAAGTGTATCTTGCTTTAACCGCTATGTTTGTTGGTGCTGAAGTTACGGCTACGGATAGTACTTTAATTAAAATTGTGGATGTTCCTACATTTAGGAATGCTCCCGATGGAACAAGTTGGAATTTTGAACCTACACCGGGTTATTTTAATGATGATAGACCTGAACGTTCCATAGCCACAAGTGTGGATGAAACAACTTGGCCTAAATCCTGGCCGGATAGGGCAGAAGACGTTAACGATCCCGGTTGGAAAGGAAGCTGGAACGGCTTGGGCGGTAAAAATGATTTTCGTGCAGATCAGGAAATTTTTTACAGAATGTCAGACGATAAATATACTCGGTATCAGGAACAAGGTTTGTACTATCCTGATTCAACGGATTTATCACGCGGCGGAATGGGTATGATAGTGGATGTTAGAGCTTTAGCTTGGTCGCAAGTACTTGTTCAGGACGCCGTTTATATTTTACACAAAATAAAAAATGATGGCACTAAAAAAATACCTAAACTTGCAGTAACTGCGTGGCACGCTGATTTTGTGGGAGGAAACGGGGATTCGCAGGATGATATTTCAGAATTTGATTTAATACAGGATATTGGATTTAGCCACGATAGAGACAATAGAGCTCCTGATTTCGGCAATGATCCTGTTGGAATAGTTGGACAAGTATTTCTTGAAACTCCGGGTAATTCGACCGATAGAATTGACAACGACGGAGACGGGGAAGAGAACGGTCCGAAAGTTACAACTGAAATGCTCGCCGGTGAAATTTCCGGTAACTTAATTGATGATAATAATAACGGTTTGGTTGACGAAGATACAACCCATATAGCATTCCGTGATCAGATTGGTGTAACTTATGCAGACGGAATGGACCAGAACGGAAATGCCGAAGCAGGAAGTCCGGTAGTTACTCAAAGTATGATAGATTTGGTTGCAAATGACAGATGGAAAAGATGGCCCGCTATTTCTGCCTCCGATACAATTCAAAACGGTAAAATTCATTTGATTGAAGTAACACAAGATCAACTTGGAAATGCTTTTGCAGACGGTATTGATAATGATAATAACGGTGAAGACGGAAGTCCAACTGTTACACAAGCTATGATTGATGCGGCTGCAACTGATGCTCCGTATTTTCGTTATGTTGTTCCCGGAAGCGGAGTAATACTTTACGATGTTAAAACTGATGACCTTGGTAAAATGTATGCTGACGGAATTGATAATGACGATAACGGTGCTGTTGACGAAAACATTGATAACGGCATTGATGAAATGATAGATGAATCACGTAACAACGGTATAGATGATGATGGTGACTGGAACCCGTTAAAAGACGATGTTGGATTAGATGGGGTTGCAGGAACCGGTGATGAAGGTGAAAATGACGGGAAACCTACTTCCGGTGCGCGTTTCGGTTTACCGGGAGAGCCAAATGTTGATGTAACTGACGTTTCTGAAACCGATCAGATCGGTATTACTAATGCACAATATGAACCTGCCGGATCAATTAATTTTAGTTCAATATCCGATATTGAATTCTGGTTTAAATTTATGCGTCCGGGACATTTCTTTAATCCCCTTGTTGTTGTTCCGGGTGAATATGATTTGTTTATTTCATCAGGTATATTCCCGATTGAACCGGGACAAACGGAACCGTTTTCGGTTGCGGTTGTACTTGCAAACGGACCAGTTTCAGATCCAGGTGCAGCAATTAGAAAAAAAGAATTATTGCGTAAAACCGTTCGTGTGCGTGAAACATATGAAAACGATTATCAGTTTGCAAATGCACCATTTACACCCACACTAACTGCAGTTTCCGGAAATAATAGAGTAACATTATCTTGGGATGATGTAGCTGAATCTTCATTCGATAATTATATAGATGCAATCGGTGGTATTGGTCGTGATTTTGAAGGCTATAAAATATATCGTTCGCAAGACCCTGCATTTCAGGATATAGAAAATATCACAAATGGATTTGGTGTTCCGCTATTTAAAACCGCATTGGCAATATTTGATTTGGATGATGCCTATTCCGGGTTTGATTCTTCGGGTGTTGATGGCGTTCACTATAATCTTGGAACTAACAGCGGATTAAGACATGTATTTGTCGATTCAACTGCTAAAAACGGTTTCACTTATTATTATGCGGTAGTTTCCTATGATTTTGGTTTTCCGGGAGGAAATATTATTCCGTCCGAATCTCCTATAAGATTATCTTTGCTTCCTGACGGAGGTGTGCGTCTCGGACAAAATGTTGCTCGCGTTATACCTGAAGCAGCTGCTGCCGGATATGTGCCTGCAACACTCGGCACAATTTTACTCGAACAAGGTTCTACTACCGGAAAAGTCAGCTACGATATTATTGATATGAATTCAATTAAAGAAGGTCATGTCTATAACATAACTTTTGAAGATACATTAAAAGTTGCAAACAGCAGCAGTCAATCGGATACATTAACCACTAAGAATTTTACGCTAACGGATTCAACATCCGGTGTTGTATTAGTTGACAAAAGCACACATTTTTCTTCTAAAGATGAACAGCCGATTATTGACGGATTTCAATTGAATTTTACAAATGAAGATAGAGTTGAAATCAATACGGAAAAATCAGGGTGGAACAATGCCGGAATTGAAGGCTTTATTTTTGAAAAATTTAAATTTGCCGGTGGTTTAATTGGTGAAGAAAGACCAAATGATTACACAATTGAATTTGGTAATGTTGGTATTGGAAAATCAACTATTATGAATATAAGTTCTAATGTTTTCCCTGCGGTTGATGTGAATTTTAAAATTTTTAATAATAGCACAGGTCAAGATGTTAAATTCGGTTTTGTAGAGTTGGATCATACAGGTGGAGATGGGAGGTTAACAGCAGCGGGTGTAAGTAAAGATAGAGTTATCTTTATGGAGCCAAACAATAATGATTCACTTGTATTTACTTGGTGGTATTATCTTACAGGCAATGATAGCTCAGGGGCATTGCGTTTTCCCGATACAGGCGATTCAACGGTTATCAAGCTGAAAAAACCGTTTTTATCGTCCGATGTTTTTCGTTTTGTCGCTTCATCGGCAAAGATAAATAAGGAAGAAGCTGCGAATCAGTTGGATAATATTAAAGTAGTACCGAATCCTTATGTTGCTTCGGCAAGATGGGAAACTAAAAATCTTTTTAACAGCGGGCGAGGACCAAGGTCTATACATTTTACTCATTTACCGGCTCAGTGTACAATTCGAATCTTTACGGTTAGCGGAGAGCTTGTTAAAACAATTTATCATGATAATGCACTAAATAACGGTACGGAAAATTGGGACTTATTAACTAGAGATAATCTTGGTGTCGCTTATGGTGTTTACATTTATTATGTTGAAGCACCGGGTATTGGAGAAAGAACGGGAAAGTTTGCAATTATTAAATAAACTATTTGATAAACTTGAAAATTATTCAAGGAGTTAAAAGTGTTAAGTAAAAAAATAGTGTTTCAAGCAGCAATGCTGATGTTTGTTTTTCAAGCATTTAGCTTTGGGCAAAGTATTACTAAAACAGGTACAACGGCTGCCAAATTTTTGAGTGTAGGAGTAGGTCCGCGAGCCAATGCAATGGGCGGTGCTTTTAGTGCTGTTAGCAATGATGCTTCTTCAATGTATTGGAACCCGGCTGGAATTGGTGATGTAAAAAGCTATCAAGGAATTTTTACATATACTAAATTATTTGCCGATATTAACTTAAATTATTTTGGTGTTGTAACACCAATTGAAGGAGTAGGGAATTTTGGGGTTAGTGTTACTGCTTTAAATTTTGGAGAAATGGACATTACTACTGAATTAAATCCTGAAGGAATAGGGACTACGTTTTCTGCAGGCAGTTATGCTTTTGGTATTTCTTTTGCAAGATATATAACACAGGACTTTGCAATAGGGGCGACTGTAAAATATATTCGTGAAAATATTTATAATTCTTCTGCTGATGGATTCGCCATTGATGTTGGGACAATGTTTAATACACCTTTTTGGGGAATTAAATTTGCAAGCAGCATCACAAATTTTGGAACAAAAATGCAGATGAGCGGTGATGATCTTCTTGTCAGGTATGATCAGGACCCTACAACAGCCGGAAATAATGAAACGGTTGATGCAAATTTGGCAACAGACCAATTTGAGCTTCCGCTGCGATTACAAATCGGAATATCTAAAAATATTCATATTTCGGAGGGATATAATTTTCTTGTTGATGTTGACGCTGTTTATCCCAATGATAACAAACAGTGGGTGAATGTTGGTGCTGAATTATCTATGTTTAATAATTTGCTTGCACTGCGTGCCGGTTACAAGGCATTATTTTTAGAAGATAGCCAGGAAGGATTAACTTTAGGATTTGGCATTAATTATGAGCTGAATGGTTCTTTTGGTATTCAAGTTGATTATGCATATCAAAAATTTGACTATCTTGATAACAATCACAGCTTTGGTGTGATACTTAGTTTTTGAACAAAAAAATACTTAGCTTATTATTTTAATAAACTAATTCTTTAATAACAAAATAGGAGTACAATATGAAAAAACTTTTTTCTACATTAATCTCAATGTTGCTTTTGGCATTTACCATGAATGCACAGACTGTCAATGTTACGTTTCAAGTTGACATGAGTGTGCAAGCGGCAAAGGGTGCATTTGATCCTGCTGCTGATGCAGTTGAGATTCGCGGCGATTTTAACGGCTGGGATTTTACGGATCAGCATTTCTTAACAGATGATGATGGTGATTCTGTTTATGTTGGAACTATTACTGCTAATGCGAGTAGCACCGTTTTATACAAATTTTTCTTTTCAGCAAATGATACTTGGGAAAGTCTTGCTGATAATAGAAGCTTTGATGTAGGGACTACAGATGTTACTGCTCCGGTAGTTCTTTTTAGTAATGAGGAAATGCCTTCCGGAGATCCTGTAGCAGTTACATTTAATGTTGATATGACATTGCCTGCTCGTACAGGAGCTTTTGATCCAAGCGTGCGATCTGTGTTTATTGCAGGTAGTTTTACTGATTGGGGAACTAGTCCTGTAGTTATGGAAGATACTGATGGGGATTCAACATATACGGTTACTACAAATATTAATTCGGCACAAATTATTCAGTATAAATTTATTTATGCCAATGCCGATACATCTGATATGCAATGGGAAAGTGTTGATAACAGAGCAGAGTGGATTGATGACAGCGGACAAACATTCGATAGCTTCTGGGATAATATTGATCCTAATTCAAACTTGGCAGATGGAAATATTGAATTTACAGTTGATATGTCTGTTATGACTGACGTTGGTATTTTTGATGCAGCAGTGGATTCATCTCAAATAAGAGGTGGATTTAACGGATGGGGAGATTCTAATAGAGACATCTCAATTATGTCGCAAAATTTCTTAAACCCAAGCGAATGGTTTTTACAAGTTCCGTTTACTCAGGTAGAAGTTGGGGCAACTCAAAACTTCAAATTTTTCGTTAGTAAAAATGATACTGCATCACTTTGGCTTGATGGTTACGAAAGACCATTATCAGCCGGTGGCGGTAACAGAGGTGTGGATTTTGAAGGTACGGATAATCAAGCAGTTCCTTCAATCTATTATGATGATGTTTTGCCTAACTATATGATACCTGCCGGAACAAATGTTTCGATTACTTTCTCTGTTGATATGACAGATGCTGCCGATCCTACTGTTCAAGCATTACCGTTCGATGCAGCTCAGGATACCGTATATTGGATTGCAGAACAACCTGCATTTACTTTCAGCCAAGGATGGACTGATACGGATGAAATGAGAGTACTTAAAATGACCGACTCTGATGGTGATATGGTTTATACCGGAACACTTGATGTTACTTCTCCTGCTTGGAACGGTTTTGAATATCGCTATGCGTATGCAAGCCCAACTAATGGTTTTATTGCAGAGCCGGCCGGATTTGGTAACTTTGCTTATCGTGTTCGTTATATGGAACAAGACGGTTACCAAAGTTTTGTACAGCCTTACGATGCTCCACAGGACCATTGGACAGCTCAAGAGGATAAATCAGACCAATGGGAAGCCGAACCTTCGGGCGTTGTATCTGTTGGTGATAATGAAATTACACCGTTGAAATTTCAATTGAGCCAGAACTATCCTAATCCGTTTAATCCTTCTACTGCAATTAAATTTACAATTGCAAAAGCCGGAACAGTTACTCTTAAAGTATTTAATGTTTTAGGACAACAGGTTTCTACTTTAATCAATAAAAATATGAATGCCGGAAATTATGATTTTAATTTCGATGCTTCTGTTTTAAGTAGTGGAATTTATTTCTATACCTTGCACGCTGGAAATAATGTTGCAACTAAGAAAATGGTTCTTTTAAAGTAATAACAACTTAAAAGATTCGGAAAATTAAAAGGGATGTGTGAATAACGCATCCCTTTTTTTATATTAAAAGAATAGAAGTTACGAGGATTTAGCTAAACCAATTTATGATTAATGAGTCCATTCTAAAAAGTAATATTTTGACTAACCCACGACTTCAGTCATGGGGAAACAGACTAAAAACGAACTTCCCCAAAACCAACAAAAGTTCTCATCCACACTATTTCAAATTTGAAACTATTACAGCCAACTGTTTTTGTAGGATTTTTGCACCTTTATAATTTGAGTCGAGTGCTAAGCAACTATTAACAGCATTTAACGCTTTTTTAAAATCCTTGTTTTTAGCATAAGCTCCGGAAAGATTGTACAGCACTTGAATATCATTAGATTTAAATGCAATACTTTCTTCTAAATATTTTATTGCCTGAAAAATATGGTTTTTGGAAAGTTCAATTATACCAATCCACTTTGTTGAAAAGTAATCCGGCTCAAGTTCATACCTGCGTTTCAAAAAATCAGATACATCATCAAACTTCCCCAATTTCAAAAGTTCATTAGCTATCATATTGTAGTAATCCGGAACCATCGGATATTGAGTTGTAAGAACTTCCATTTGATTTATAAAGGCACGATAGTTTTTTCTCTTTAAATAGGAAACAGCAACGAGGCGTTCCGACTTTTCCCAAGTTAGTTTTGAGGAAACAAAATTAAATGCAATGCTATCGATAAAATTGTGTCTTACTAAAAGATTATTAATAGGGATAGCATTTTCTTTTGTTACAAAAGGCCAATCATTTTTTAATAATCTTAATTTATAAGCGGCAACTGTTGAATCAAAAGGGGAAAAAACATAATTAGCTAACGTTAAACTATCCTGTTGTGAAAACAGTACTAAATTTTGTTTGGTATTTGGAATATAGTTTAATTTGTTCATTTCTTCATAGAAAAGTTTTCCTATGTATTGATAACCTCGTAAAGTCGGGTGAAGATGGTCAGTTATTAAATTGTTACCAACAATGTTGTCTTTACTCAAAGAAGCAAATAATGAATCAACATTAATTAATGGAACATTAAAATCCGAACTTAATTTTTTAATAATCAAATTTATTTTTTCGGGTGCTCTAAACCTTAACATATCAAGGTCTTTTGCAAATCTGTACAATGAATCGGCAAGTGCATCGTTATACCCGAGTTGTTTTTCAGCTTCTGCGAAAACAGATTTTGCGGATGGGAATTCAGATGTTTTTTTGTAAATGAATGGTGCAATCCCTTTTAGGTTGCTTGATAATGTTGAAATAATAACGGGGATATTTTTCTGTTTTATCATTTCAATTATATCTTGCATATTGCCTCTAAATTGTTCGAGACCGGCATTGAAAATATCGGAGTTAAAAGGAATTGCTTTTTTCTTCGCCATTCTTGACATTAGTGTTCCGTTGTTCTGCTTATTGCTGCTAAAAGTCTTAACTGCAAATTGAATAAAATTACGAAGTAATTGTACGGTTTTAAAATTATTTAAACTTAAAATGAAATTGACTACATCTCTATTACGCCCGAGGGATTCGAGAGAACCAACTCCGAGAGCTCCGTAATATTCATTATGTCCGGCATAGATTAAAATCAAGTCCGGTTTCTCACTTAAAACGTCAGGCAGTAAGTCTCTAATAGTGTAAGTGTTCACAGCGGTAAGTGCGGCGTTCACGACTTCAATCTCCGATTTTGGATACATTAGTTCCAATCGTTTGCGCACATACCGTGAGAATGAGCCTAACGGCATAAATGGATAACCGGCTGCACTGCTTCCGCCGAGAATGAATACACGAAATGAGTTACTCGGTTTGTCCTTCAAAAATGTATCTTGGATAGATTTAGGGACGCTCTTTGTATTGTAAAAATAACGGCGTGCAAATTCAGGATTTAATCCCATTCTACCGGGACGAACTTCTACCCAAGTTTTAGTATTGTATCCGTAGTTAAATAAATGTAGTGACAATTCAAGAGCACCAATAAACAAAATGGGAATAAGAATAAGAAAAACATAAAATATTTTTGGGGTTTTCGGTAAGGGATTTTTATCTAAAAATTCTTGAACTTCTGATTGTTCGACTCCAAGTTTCTCAGCTATTTTTTTAACTGAAAACTTTCTTCTTTTGTTCGATATCCACAGAATTTGTTTTTTTGATAAACTCAAGTCTGCTCCATTAGCATTAATAAGTGGAAAAATTTATTATTGAAAATAATCAAAATATTCAAATAAAATCAGTTGAAAAAAGAGATTGAATACTTTTGGATAATAAATATCGTGCAAAAGAATAAAGGAAAATCTATCTACGTCCTTGAAAACAGCGATTCAGAGTCAAATATTCCCGTTGCATAAAGAGGCTGTGTGAAAAGTCAAAAACAAAATTTGGAACTCATCCCCAACCCCTTCTCTTAAAAAGAGAAGGGGTTAAAACAAGCTGCTTTGCAGCTTTTTAAAAATTCTTCCCTTTGTAAGAGAGTTATTTAGGATGAGTTTTAAGAGTTTTCACACAGTCTCTTTATCCAACGGTTTAGAAATAAAAACAACTAACTTGCTTCTATCCACATTTAACACTTTTTATTACAGTTCAAAATCCCCAATGTGGATAGAGCCAAAATCCATTGGAATAAATTAATCATGTCAACTAAAGTTGACGGCGTTAAGTTAAAACAGTTCTTATACTAACTAAGCTATTATTACCCCACGGCTTATCCGCCGTGGCGAACGTGGGCTAATCAAAAAAAGTTAATATTTTAATTAGTTCACTAGTCTATTTTGCTTTAACTAAACGGAAAAACATTTAATTACTTTTCTGTAATCTATTGTTTTTGCTATTCGCCGCGGCGAATTAGCTTTGACTCTGAATCGCTGCTTAAAAACTAAAATCTTGTATCCTGAATCTTGATTCCCTTTCTTAAAATATTTTACATTTTTTTCAGCACAACTATTGCTTTAGAAAATGCAGCAATTAGTCTGCAAAATTTTCTTATCATAAATAAAGTTATTATTTTTATTTCAGTAATTAAATGTAATCTACACTTGAAAAAATAAATATTATTTATGTATATACTTGGAATTTCCGCCTTCTACCACGATAGCGCTGCCTGCTTAATAAAAGATGGTCAGATTATTGCGGCAGCACAAGAAGAAAGATTCACACGAAAAAAACATGACTTCAGCTTTCCAATAAATGCGGTGGATTTCTGTTTGGGCAATGCAGGAATCAAATCAAACGAATTGGACTTTGTTGCATTTTATGACAAACCATTTATTAAATTTGAGAGAATTCTTGAATCGTATCTAGCTTATGCTCCGAAGGGAATTTTATCATTTATTAAAGCAATACCTCTTTGGATAAAAGAAAAATTGTGGATGAAAGAGATAATCAAAAAAGAACTGGACTATAACGGTAAAATCCTTTTTCCTGAGCACCACGAATCTCACGCGGCTTCTGCATTTTTTGCTTCGCCTTTTAATGAGGCAGCAATATTAACAGCAGATGGCGTAGGAGAATGGACAACTTCAAGTTTCGGTGTTGGCAAGGGAAACAAAATTAATATTCTTGCCGATATAAAATTCCCGCATTCATTAGGTTTACTTTACTCGGCGTTTACTTATTATACCGGATTCAAAGTAAATTCAGGCGAGTACAAAGTAATGGGATTAGCGCCTTACGGTGAACCGAAATATGTGGACTTAATTTTAGATAAACTTATTGATTTGAAAGATGACGGTTCTTTCAAATTGAATATGAAGTATTTTAATTTTGTTGCCGGATTAACAATGACAAACAAAAAGTTCGATGAGCTTTTTAATGGACAGCCTCGTAAACCGGAAGCAGAATTAACTCAACGTGAAATGGATTTAGCGCGTTCCGTTCAGGATGTTACTGAAAAAATAATGTTAAGAATGGCGAAACATATTAAAAAGGAAACAGGACAAAAATATTTGTGCCTTGCCGGCGGTGTGTCTCTCAATTGTGTTGCAAACGGAAAAATTTTACGCGAAGGTATTTTTGATGACATTTGGATTCAGCCGGCTGCCGGTGATGCGGGCGGAGCACTTGGTGCAGCGTTGTTTGTATGGTATCAATATTTGGATAATAAAAGAGAAGCCGATGATAAAAATGATTTTCAGTTCGGTTCTTATTTGGGTCCCGAATTCAGCGATGATAAGATAATGGCTTTTCTTGATGAAAATAAAATAAAATATAAAAAATTAACCGAAGATGAAATTATTTCAACAACTGCTGATTTAATTGCCGGCGAAAATGTTATTGGTTGGTTCCAAGGGGAAATGGAATTTGGCCCGCGTGCGTTGGGAAACCGTTCTATTATTGGAGATGCACGCTCACCTAAAATGCAGACAAAGATGAATTTGAAAATAAAACACCGCGAAAGTTTTCGTCCGTTTGCTCCGTCGGTACTTGAGGAAAAAGTCGGTGAGTATTTTGAAATTGACAGACCAAGTCCGTATATGCTGCTTGTTGCCGATGTAAAAAAAGAGCGGCGAAAATCAATGACAGATGAAGAAAATAATTTATTTGGAATTAAAAAGTTAAATATTGAACGTTCGGATATTCCGGCAGTTACTCACGTGGATTATTCTGCGCGAATCCAAACAGTAAATAAAAATACCAATCCCAAATATCATAAACTAATTAGTGAATTTGACAATCATCACAGAAATGCAGTTGTGGTAAATACTTCTTTTAATGTTCGCGGTGAACCTATTGTATGTACACCGGAGGATGCTTATAAATGTTTTATGCGTACTGAGATGGACTATCTTGTAATGGGAAATATTCTGTTGGACAAGAGAAAGCAGAGTAAATTGGAAAATGATTTTAATTGGCAGGAAAAATTTAAATTGGACTAAATATGTTACTTGAAGAGATAAAAAACATAAAAAGCACAAAAAAAGATTTGAAAAAATTCGGTTATTCGGTTGGCGGAGTTCTGTTTATAATTGGAATTGTTTTACGTTTTCTCACGGTTGGATCTTCTGTTATCTTTATTTCAATAGGTTTATTGTTGGCAGTGCTTGGTTTGTCTTTACCTGAAGTTTTACTTCCTTTGCAGAAAGTGTGGATGGCATTCTCGGTTGTTCTTGGATTTATAATGACAAGAGTAATTTTGTCCGTTCTTTTTTATATTGTAATTACGCCGATTGGTTTTTTGGCAAGAATTTTCGGTAAAGATTTTTTGGATGAAAAAATTGATAAAACTAAGACAAGCTATTGGAATTATCGAGATCAAAAGGATTACGATAAAGAATCAACAGAGCAGCAGTTTTAATTAGACGAATAATTTTAAGAATAATCAAATAATTTAATACTATGAGTAAACTTTCAATAATATCAGAGTTTTGGCAATTTCTAAAAGTCCGTAAAAAATGGTGGCTTTTCCCGATAATCATTTTTCTCGTTTTACTCGGCGGATTGATTGTGCTAACACAAGGCTCAGCATTGGCACCTTTTATTTATGCAATATTTTAATGAATAATATGTTGGTGAATTATTTTATGTGATTCTCGGATACTATGCCCAAAATGAAAACGTTTGCGATTTGGATATTTATCATAATATAAAACTCGAATTATTGAAAAATTATCTGAATAAATTTGGCAATAAATTAAATATCTACATAAAGCAAAGTGGTTTTCGGATTTTACAAAAATTTTCTCTCTTTTTAAGAGAGACTAAAGTGAGTTTTTCTATAAAACAAAATCCGAAAAACACTTTGTGAATAGTATACACTATTTCCGGGAAGTATTATCTGAAAATGTGATTCTATCATTGTAAAAAATGTATATGGGGATAGAATACGATAGTCTTATTATTTTAATATCATTATCTGATACGGTTTCACGGTTAGAATTGATTCCGCTGAAATATTATTTCCGGTAATTAAATCAACATACGATGATTTCGTATCGAAGAATTTATCACTACTAATTTTAATAGTATTTTCTTTTGGATTATTATTAATAATTACTGTACTAACGTTGTCCTTATATTTCCGCTTGTAAGCGAGCAATCCTTTCCCATCATCGATTACTTTAAATTCGATATTT
>CAZXDS010000027.1:0-24480 GCA_964639525.1 uncultured Melioribacteraceae bacterium
AAACGTAATTGAATTGGAAGAGCTAACAATAACAAAATTTAATTTTGAATATAAAGCAAGGATATATGACGATGAATAAAAATAATTTAATCTATCTCGCTATGGGAACAGTTTTGGGCGGTTTATTGGTCTTCTTTTTTGTAAACGGAAACAGCAAAACCGAAAATACACAGATGGCAATTCCAAAATCAACCGTAAGCCCAACGGGCGAAAAGAAAATTGAAATTGCAAAAATATCGCCCGATGTTATGAAAGAATTCGGTGTTGAAATTGCAGAGGCGAAATCCGGGAATATAGAATTACATCTCGACCTTACCGGCGAAGTGGTTCCTAATCCATATAAAGTTGCTCACATTATACCGCGTTTTGGAGGTATTGTAAAAAAGATTTACAAAAAAATTGGGGACAAAGTAAAAGCCGGTGAAGTTATTGCCACTATTGAAAGCAATGAAAGTCTGGTGGAATATAAGGTGAAGTCTTCAATAAAGGGAACGATTCTCGAATTACACATGACACCGGGAGAATTGATTGGCGATAGAGTTCACGCTGTTAAAATTGCCGACCTAAGCTCTGTGTGGGCTGATTTGAATGTATATCAGAAAGATTTATTAAAAATAAATGTCGGTGAAAAGGTTTTGATTACTTCGCCGGGCAGCGATTATAAATTTAAGGGCAAAATATTTTATGTTAGCCCAACAGTTAATGAAGCAACAAGAACTTCAATCGCACGTGTTAAGCTTGGTAATGTAAAAGGTTTTTGGAAACCCGGTTTGTTTATTACCGGACGCGTTAAAGTAAAAGAAATTAAGGTTTCTGTTTTAGTTCCCAAAACTGCAATTGGAATTATGAATGAACAATCCGTTGTTTTTATTCAAACCGATAAAGGATTTATTCCGCAGGCTGTTGAACTTGGATATTCGAGCAATGATTCTGTTCAAATCATTTCAGGGTTAAAAACAGGACAAAAATACGCGGCAAAAAACGGTTTTGTTATTAAATCGGAAATCGAAAAAAGTAAATTTGCTGATGATGATTAAAGAAAACTTTGCGATATTCTGATCCTCCGCGGCGGATTCATCAGCCTGCCTGCCTATCGGCAGCAATGTTGTTAACTTAAGAAATATACGCTAAAATATTAAATTGTAAATGTGGCTATCCAAAGGATTCTGCGAAAAGCCACCATAGTATTTTCCTTATTAGTTCCGTTGCCTAAAGGCAACGGGAATTACCGTCGCTTTTAAGCGACGGTAAAAAAACATAAAAAACTAAAACGGCTTTAGCCGCATTTGTTCTCTTAAGTTGACAGCATTGCTACCGGCAGGCATGACAGCGAGGTATAAAAATTATAAATACATGAAAAAGGAATTTTAAAAAATGAAAAAGATTATTCAATTTGCATTAAAAAATAGATTTCTGATGGCGGTACTTGGTATTTTGGTTCTTGGAGCGGGTTATTTGAGTTACAGCAAATTACCTATTGATGCTTTTCCTGATGTTTCGCCGACAGTAGTACAAGTATTTACCGTATCCGAAGGATATTCGCCTGAAGAAATTGAAAAGTATGTTACGTTTCCGGTAGAAGCAGCGATGAGCGGATTACCGAAACTGAAATTAGTTAGGTCTGTATCCAATTTCGGTTTGTCAATAGTTAATTTATATTTTGAAGATAATACCGATATTTATTTCGCCAGGCAAATTGTAGGTGAACGTTTAAAAGAAGCAGCCGAACAAATTCCGGATGGCTTTGGTACACCACAGATGGGACCAATAACATCCGGTATGGGCTTGATTATGTATTATTATCTTGATGACTCAACCGGCAAATATTCTCTCACCGAACTACGTTCAATTCAAGATTGGCTAATTCGTTATCCTCTGCAAACAGTTCCCGGCGTTACGGAAGTACTCGGAATAGGAGGCTGGGTAAAGCAGTACCAAACCGTACTTGACCCAAACGCTCTTATACGCTACAATTTAAGTATAAACGAAGTATTGGATAGAATTCGTTCGAACAACTTAAACGTTGGTGCACAATACATTGTAAAAAACGGCGAACAATTTACAATCAGATCTGTTGGTTTAACAAGCAAAATCGACGATATAAAAAATATTGTAGTTAAATCCGTAGATGGAATTCCAATTTATTTGAATCAAGTTGCCGAAATAAAAGTCGGCGGAGCTGTCCGTTACGGCACTGCAACACGGAATGGAACGGGCGAAGTTGTGGTCGGTCAAATTGTGAAACTTTTTGGAGCCAATTCGTCACAGGTAATAAAAGATATCGAAAATAAGTTGGAACAAATAAATGAAATGCTGCCCGAAGGCATAACAATTCACGCTTATTATGAACAGAAAACATTGGTGGAAGCTGCTGTTAATACTGTTACAAAGGCGTTGGAAGAGGCAATAATATTAGTTGTTTTGATTCTAATTATATTTCTCGGGGGTTTCAGACCAAGTTTAGTTGTGGCAATTTCAATTCCATTCTCAGTTCTTTTTGCAATTATCGGCATGAAATTTCTCGGTATTTCCGCGAATTTGATGTCATTCGGCGGGCTTGCAATTGCAATAGGAATGATGGTGGACGGAAGTGTTGTAATTGTTGAAAATGTTGATAGAATGCTTCGGTCGTCTAATCCTGATGAATCTAGAATTCACCTTGTATTACGTGCTACAGTAGAAGTATTGCGCCCCATTATATTTGCGGTGATGATAATTATAGTTGTATTTGTTCCTCTTTTTACGCTCGAAGGAGTTGCCGGAAAAACTTTCCGACCTCTTGCCTACACAATTTCACTTGCGATGGCAGGGTCATTATTATTTGCCATATTTCTTGCGCCGGCGCTTTCATATTTCTTTATGCGGCGACCAAAAAAATCAAAACAGCAAGGCGGCGAACATCAAATTTGGATTGTACGGATGATGCTCAAAATTTATCAGCCGGTTGTTACGTATTTTGTAAAAAAACGCTATGCCGCTGTTATCTTGGCAACAGTGTTGTTAATTATCGGCGGTTTAATTTATCCTCGCCTCGGTTCCGAATTTACACCGCGGCTTATGGAAGGAACTATTGTCGTTCGTTTAACTTTGGCGCCGTCAATTTCACTTGATGAAGGAACTCGTATAACGGAAATTGTAGAAAAGCGGTTAATGAAAATACCGGACATTAAAGAGGTTGTTTCAAGAATAGGACGAGGCGAAGTCGGGTCGGATGCCGAACCGATTAACGTTGTGGAATCAATTGTTCAATTAATACCAAGGGATAAATGGACAAGCGCTAAAACACAAGTTGGTCTTGAAGATGTAATAAGAGAAAAACTGAGTGATGTTCCGGGCATAGCTGTAAATATTACTCAACCGATTCAGCTGCGGGTTGATGAATTACTTTCCGGTGTAAGAGCACAAATTGCTATAAAGCTATTCGGTGATGATCTTGATGTGCTGAAAGAAAAGTCAGATGAAATTATGCGTGTAGTTGAACAGGTGCCAGGTGCTACAGATGTTCAGGTAAATCAAATCGGAGGAGCACCTCAACTTTTGATAAAAGTAAATCGGCATAAAATTGCAAGGTACGGTATTAATATTCAAGATGTTCAAGATGTAATCAAAACTGCAATTGGCGGAAGTACTGCCGGACAATTTTTTGAGGGCGTGAAAAGATTTGATATTTTTGTACGGTTCGAAAAGCAATTCCGCAGTACACCTGAACAAATTAAAAACATTCTCGTGAAAGCACCAAACGGTATACTTGTGCCTCTTTCACAATTAGCATCAATTCAGGAAATTGTTGGACCACGACAGATTACGAGAGAATACAGTCAAAGGTTTATCACAATCCAAAGTAATGTTGCCGGAACAGATGTGGGATCATTTGTAAAAAAAGGTATGGAAGCAATTAAAGCAAAAGTTAATTTACCGCCCGGCTATTATGTTGAATGGGGCGGGCAATTTAAACTTCAGCAAGCTGCAAACAATAGGCTTGCAGTTGTAATGCCGATTACTCTATTTATAATATTTATACTTTTATTTTCAAATTTTAATTCATTTAAGAATGCGCTACTTATTTTTCTAAATGTTCCGATGGCACTAATCGGCGGTATTGTTGCTCTTTGGATTGCGGGATTAAATCTTTCAGTCCCTGCTTCGGTTGGATTTATTGCCCTGTTCGGAATAGCATTATTGAATGGAATTGTTTTGGTAACCTATTTTAATCAGTTGATAAAAGAAGGTTATTCTGTTGACGAAGCATCAATTCATGGAGCAAGTATGAGACTACGACCTGTTCTTATGACGGCTTTTGCAGCAGCACTTGGAATGATTCCGCTTTTGTTTTCAACCGGAATAGGCAGCGAAGTTCAGAGACCGCTTGCTACAGTGGTTGTCGGAGGATTGTTTACTTCAACCATTTTAACGTTGCTCGTTCTACCGGCACTTTACAAATGGTTTGCAATTAAAGTTTCGGAAAGTGAAATGTAAATATATTTTAAAACCGGTCTGCGGACCGGTTAATTTTTTATAATTAAAGGTGAATTAGATGAAAGAAATAAAAGCAATAATAAGACCGTTCAAATTAGATAATGTTGTTACTGCACTTCATAAAATTGAAGGACTTCCCGGATTAACCGTTTCAGAGATAAAAGGGTTCGGCAGAACAAAGGCAAAAGGTGCTGAGGACTCATTCCGGGAAGGGTTACACGATTATATTAATAGAGTAAAAATTGAACTTGTTGTGCATAACGATATTGTGAATGAAGTAGTAGATGTAATTCAAACAACAGCTCATACAGGAAATCCAGGTGATGGAAAAATATTTGTAATTGATGTTATGAACACAATAAGAATAAGAACAAACGAGCGCGGCAAAGAAGCCATATAAACATATTAAACAAAAGAAAGGCAGCAGCAAAATGAAAAAATTAGAAAAATTTTTACTTCCGGCACTATTGGTTTTTGTACTTGCAGTAATTTATTTCAGCTATTTCGCGCCAACTGAAAAGCTGGGCGATTTTTCCAAATTCGGCGGAACTGAAATCAGTCAAACAATTAATGTTTTAATAGTTAAAGAAAGCGGATTTGGTAGAAATGCTAACGGCGATATTATTTCATTTAAAGCGAAGGACAAAAAAAATGTTATAGCAAATGTCAACCTTCACGAACCGGCTACTGAGGGATTAGAAAATGCAGAGATTGTTGAACTGCTTGGACATATGCACGGAAATGATTTCAGTGCTGCCGGTATAAAAATTATCAAATAGCAATATGAGACTAAAAATGGAAAGCACAAAATATAGGTTGAGATAATCCGTTGATTACGGATTTGAAGAGGCAATTGAGAAAAATAGAAAAGGTTATTCCATCAGATGTCATAATCTAATTATCGGCAATATTTATATTTTGTTGCCGTTTTATAGTTTAGTATATTTGGAGAAAATTAACTAAATATTATGGTAAAAGATAAACTACATACTGCAGCACTAAATCATTTTTTTAAAGATAATAGAGTGTTTAACACTAAAAGCATTTCTACTTTCTATAAAAGTATTGAGACAGATATCAGTCAGGAAACAATCAATTGGCGGATTTATACTTTGGCGAAAAAAGGTATATTAAAAAGAGTTGGTCGAGGGAAATTCACACTTGGTGAAGTGAATTATTTCTTACATGAAATTACTTCAAAACTAATTAAACTAAACAGCCAAATAACAAAAGGATTTCCATATTTAAAATTTTGTATTTGGAATTCTTCAATTTTAAACGAATTCACAATTCATCAAACCAACCAAAGCTATATACTTGTTGAAGTTGAAAAAGAATCTACACAAGCTATCTTTTTTTACTTAAAAGAGAAAAAATATTCGACTTTTTTAGAACCTACAAAAGAAGTATTTGAAAAATATATTGCAGAAAACAAAAAGATAATTATCGTAAAACCGTTGATTACAGAAGCCCCTACTCAAAAAATAAAGAATATAAATACGGCTACTTTAGAAAAAATATTAGTAGATATTTTTTGTGACGATATAATTTTTTCGGCATTTCAGGGTAATGAAATGCGAACTATTTATAATGAAGCTTTTGCAAAGTATTCTATTAACGAAAATAGATTACTTAGATATGCAGGCAGAAGAGGCAAAAAAGAAGAAATAAAAGAATACATAAAAACTAATTTGGGCTAATTACTGTAACATACTTACATTTTATTGTTTATGATAAATCAAGAAAAAATATCAATTGAATGGATTAATAAGGTTTCAAAAGAAAACCATAATGCCGATAAAATCCTTGTAGAAAAAGTTATCCGCGCTTTGCTTTTATTAGAAGGTCTTGTTAAACAAAAAATATCTTTTGTGTTTAAAGGTGGTACTTCATTGATGCTGCATTTCAGTTCTGCTAAAAGGTTTTCAATTGACATTGATATTATTTTACAAAGAAAGAACAATGAACTGAACAACATCTTAGATGCCATAGCAAAAGAACAGGGATTTTTACGAAAAGAATTACAACACAGAAATACGAATTCTAAAATAAAAAAAGAGCATTTTAAGTTTTTTTATACACCAATTCACAAATCAAATAAAACAGAAGATTATGTTTTACTTGATATATTATTTGAGAAAGCAAATTATGAAAAGATAATTCAATTGCCAATACAATCAGCATTTGTACCCTTCGTCGATAAACCATTATTTGTGGATATCCCTTGTTTAGAGGATATTTTGGGAGATAAACTTACTGCATTTGCTCCAAATACAACCGGAATACCATACTTCAAAAATGGAAATAGCATGAGTATGGAAATCATTAAACAATTGTATGATATAGGAAACTTGTTTGATAAAGTAAATAACCTGAATATTATAAAAAACACATTTGGTAAATTTGCAAAAACCGAATTAGCATACAGAAATATCAAGAATTTAAACGAGCAAGATGTTATTGAAGATATTTATCAAACTTCGTTATGCATTGCAACTAGAGGATTAGATGGAAATGGGCATTTTAAAGAGTTGCAGCTCGGCATACAAAGATTAAGAGCTTATATATTTTCTGAAAGCTATCATATTGAAAAAGCCATTATACACGCATCCAAAGTTGCCTACCTCATCACATTAATAAAATATGATGAAAAAGGAATTGGAAAATACAGCAACCCATTACAAATGAAAGAGTGGCAAATTAATAACCCAATTAACAACAAATTGAATAAATTGAAAAATTCTAATCCGGAAGCTTTTTTCTACTGGTTTAAAATTTATAAATTAAAACAGAAGTGAAGTAATGATTAATAACGAATACATACTGTTATCATTACGACATAATATTTTTTTCATACATAGAAAGAGAAACCATAATGAAAAAGTATAAAATCAAAAATTTAAGCTGCGCTAATTGTGCATCTAAAATTGAAAACGGTGTGGCAAAGTTGGAAGAAGTAAATTTTGTATCCGTAAATTTTGCGAATTCTTCTATTCAAATAGATACTGACGATTTGGATAAAGTTAAAAAGAAAATAAAACAAATTGAAGCCGATGTTGAAATAATTGAAGACGAAAGTGAAACCGAAGAAGATGAATTTAACATAAAACGGGAATTGCTGAAAATCTTTTTTGTAGTATCCATTCTTGTAACAGGAATTATTTACAAGGATTCTCTGCACAACACTCAATATAACTTTGCGGAATACCTTTTGTTCGTATCAATTTATTTAATAAGCGGCTGGGGTGTATTGAAATCAGCCGGAATGAATATTATAAAAGGTCAAATATTCAACGAGCAATTTCTAATGTCAATTGCAACTCTGGGAGCATTTGCAATTCACGAAATGCCGGAAGCCGTTGCAGTTATGGTATTCTACAATGTTGGTGAATTTTTTCAGGACCTTGCTGTTAACCGTTCACGCAGATCGATTAAAAGTCTGTTGGAAATTCGACCCGACCACGCAAATCTTTTAATTAATGGAGACGTTAAAGAAATAGCACCCGAAGATGTAGCGATTGGCGATAAAATACTAATTAAACCCGGCGAAAAAATTCCTTTGGACGGCGAAGTAATTGACGGTAATTCGATGCTCGATACGTCTGCACTTACCGGAGAATCGGTTCCCCGTTCCGTTAAAATAGGCGAAACCGTAATGGCGGGAATGATTAATAAATCAGGAACTTTAACAGTAAAAGTTGAGAAATTATTCGGGGAATCTTCAATAGCAAAAATTTTGGACCTTGTTGAAAATGCAACATCAAAAAAGGCAAAGACTGAAAAATTTATTACGCAATTTGCGAAATATTATACGCCTGCTGTAGTTTTCGGTGCTCTTCTTGTAGCGGTTCTTCCACCTTTGCTTGTGTCGGGACAATTGTTTTCGGTCTGGATTTATCGCGCATTAATTATGCTGGTAGTTTCTTGTCCGTGTGCTTTGGTTATTAGTATTCCGCTTGGTTATTTCGGTGGAATCGGCGGTGCTTCACGCAAGGGAATTTTAGTGAAAGGCTCAAACTATTTAGATGCTCTGACAGCCGTTTCAACCGTTGTTTTTGATAAAACCGGAACGCTTACAAAAGGGGAATTCAAAGTTTCCGAAATAGTTTCAAAAAACGGATTTGATAAAGCGGAAGTTTTATATTATGCTGCTTATGCCGAAGCAAATTCCAATCATCCGATTGCTCAATCAATTCTTGAAGCATACGAAAATAACGTAGAGCAAGCAAAAATTGGAACAGTAACCGAAATTGCCGGACACGGAATTGAAGCCGAAATTAACGGGAAAACCGTAATAGCCGGAAATGATAAACTGCTTCACAGTAAAAACATTAAACACGATAAATGCGATGTGGACGGAACTGTAGTTCATATTGCCGTAGATTCAAAGTATGCCGGTTACATTGTAATTTCGGATACCGTAAAAGAAGACGCTGCTTCGGCTATTAAGAATTTGAAAAATCTCGGCGTAAAAAAAATAGTTATGCTTACAGGCGATAATTCTTTTGCAGCACAATTAATTGCCGAAAAGCTTAAAGTTGACGAAGTGTATGCGGAATTACTGCCTGAAGATAAAGTGCAATATATAGAGAAATTCATATTGGAATCCGGTAAAAATGAGAAGGTGGCTTTTGTAGGCGATGGAATAAACGATGCACCTGTTCTTGCCCGTGCAGATGTAGGAATAGCAATGGGTGCTCTCGGTTCCGATGCAGCAGTAGAAACTGCCGATGTTGTACTGATGAACGATACTCTTTCAAGTGTTTCTACTTCAATTAGAATTGCAAAAAAAACAAGAAGAATTGTTTGGCAGAACATTATATTTGCACTAGGTGTTAAACTGTTGTTTATTGCACTTGCAGCCGTTGGAATAGCCACAATGTGGGAAGCGGTTTTCGGCGATATGGGAGTTGCCCTTATTGCAATTCTTAATGCAACGCGCGTTTTAAAAATGGGAGAATAATTATTGAGACGGGACAAAGATTTTACTGTATTCCCTGCTGTTATTTTTTTTATCAAAAAATATTAAATGACTTTAAAAATTGATTTTGATGGGTTTATGATAAATAATAAATATCCAAAAATAATTTCACTAATTTCTTTTTTAATGATTCTGATACTCGGTTTATTCACTTATTTGAATTACAACAGAGAACGGGAATTAATGTTTAATAATCTAACGCAAGAAGGCTTGGCAATTAGCAATATAATGGAAACATTTGTCCGGCAAAATAAAAATGTAAATTTTGAGCAGATTCAAAATCTGTTTAAGTCTAGTGCTTGGGATACTTTGATAGAGCAAATCATATTGGTTGACGATTCCCTAACAGTTAAAGCAAATTCTGCTGGCGGAAAATCGGGTTGGAAATTAACAAACGTTAACATAAGAGGAATTAAAAAACTGCGAACAGATATTGTTAAATTTAATAATGTAAGCATATTTCGCCTTATTAAACCATTCTATTTAGATAATAAACAAATTGTTAACTTAAAAGACAGTTCAGCGGTTAGCCTTGGCGGAAAAACTAAAATCGCAACTATTCCCTATTACATTTTAATTTCTTTTAATGCTGATGAATATGTATCAGCACGAAAAGAAGACTTGCTGAGAGCTTTTGGAAGCGGAATTTTACTTTTACTTCTTTTAATTACGTCAATCTATTTTATAACGGTCATTCAAAAATATAATTTGTTAAACCGTTCATTAATCAAAATGAAAAATTATGCATTTAATGTTGTGGAAAGTATGCCGAACGGTTTGATTTCTATCGACAAAAATGGCGCAGTTCGGACAATAAATAAAAATGCAGTAAAATTATTGGGGCTTGTTGGTAAAAGAGTGAGAAATAAATTACTAACTGAATTACTTCCGGCATGTGAAGCAATAGAAACATTAGCATCCGGCAGGGAAATAAACAACGAACAAATAATTTGTAATTTGGTAGATGGCAGAAGTATCCCCTTAAGTATAAAATCAAGAAACTTGTTTAATGAAACGAAGGAAGTAATAGGCACTGTTGTTATCTTTAGTGATCTTAGAGAAATTAAAACACTTGAAAAGGAAATTGAAAGAACTCAAAGACTGGCAAGTATGGGTAGAATGGCTGCCGGTATTGCCCACGAAATACGTAATCCGCTTAGTTCTATTAAAGGATTAGCTCAATATCTGCGTAACAAATTTGATGAGAAATCGCAGAGCCGTGAATATGCAACTGTGATGATAAATGAAGTTGATAGACTCAATCGTGTAATACAGGATATGTTAAATTTTGCAAAACCACACGAACCGAAACTATTGCTAACAGATATAAAAGGAATTATCAATCATTCATTAAAGTTGATTGAAACCGAATTGAAGAGAAAACAAGTTAATGTTATTCTGAAAAATGATAATTCGGAAAAGATAGCTCTTGCGGACGGAGATTTATTAACTCAAGTATTTTTAAATTTATTTGCCAACGCCATAGATGCAATAGTTAATAAAGGACTGCTGCAGATCACTTTATCTGAAAAAGATAATTATGTTGTTATTGAAATATTAGATGATGGGAAAGGAATAGAAAGCGAGAATATTCCAAAAATATTTGATCCCTTTTTTACCTTAAAACAAAACGGCACTGGGTTGGGATTAGCAATAGTTTATCGCATAATAGAAAATCACAATGGTGAAATATTAGTAAACAGTAAAAAGGATAACGGAACAACTTTTATAATAAAATTACCAAAAAGCAATTAAATTATGAATAACAAAAAGAAAAGAATACTGATAGTTGACGACGATACGGCACACCGATTAATGATTAAAGCAAACATGCTTGAAAAGGATTACGATATTTTTGAAGCTGAAGATGGAGGTGAAGCTATTGAACTTGTGGAAAAGGATTTTTTTGATCTCATAATTATGGATATAAAAATGAAAAAAGTTGACGGTATTACCGCCCTCAAAAAGATCAAAGAAATAAGCCCGTCAATTCCAATAATGATAATGACTGCATATTCTTCTGTGCAAACTGCTGTAGAAGCTCTTAAACTTGGGGCAACTGAATATTTTGTAAAACCGTTGGATATGGAAACTGTTTGCCATTCGGTAGAAAAAACTTTTAACTATTTAATGCTGCAGAAAGAGAACAAAACATTAAAAGAGCAGTTAAATAGAAATTTTGAAATATCTTCAATTATCGGCAAAAGTAAAGCTATGCTAAGATTATTTGAAACGCTTGCTTTATCTGCTCCAAGTGATGCTACAATCTTAATACTTGGTGAAAGCGGAACAGGAAAGGAATTGATTGCAAATGCTGTTTATCAAAATAGCAATAGAAAAGAGAAACCTTTTATAAAAATAAATTGTGCAGCTTTACCCGAAAACTTATTGGAAAGCGAATTGTTCGGACACGAGAAAGGCGCCTTTACAGGAGCAGTTACAAAAAGAGAAGGACGGTTTGAGTTAGCTAATGGCGGAACATTATTTCTTGATGAAATCGGAGATATGACACTTGCTACCCAAGCTAAGGTTCTACGAGTTTTGCAGGAAGGCGAATTTGAGCGTTTAGGCGGAGAAAAAACAGTTAAGGTTGATGTTCGTATTATTGCAGCTACGAATAAATATCTTGAAAAGGAAGTGGAAGAAGGTAATTTCCGTAAGGACCTTTTTTTTAGATTAAGCGTTGTGCCAATTACTTTACCGGCTTTAAGAGAAAGAAAACAAGATATAACATTATTGGCAGAGTTCTTTTTGAAAAAATATGCTGAAAAAAACAGTAGAATAATTAAAGGATTTACTCCGGCTGCTCTTGATAAACTAATGCGATATGATTGGCCTGGAAATGTGAGAGAATTGGAGAACGTAATAGAAAGAACTGTTATAATGTCTTTTGATCAATTGATTAAACCCGAAACTCTTCCCGATTTTGCAAATGCAACAACCGCACCGGTTATTGAACGGGAACCGGTACTTCAGTCCGGTCGTTCTATAAAGGATGTTGAAAAAGAATTAATTTTGAAAACACTTGAAAGCACTGATAACAATATAACCCGTGCAGCAGAATTACTCGGTATTTCAAGAAGAACATTGCATAATAAAATTAATGAATACAAAATAGAAATGTAAAATCATCTTTATGAATAATATTGTTAATTCTTAATAACTATATTGCATGACAAACAAACACAGCTAACTTCCTACGGAAGAAAATTGCTTTATTCATTCTATAAGAAATATACCGCCATACCAATAACAACCGTAACAGAAAGGATTCCTACCCACTTCAATAAAAGTTTTAATAACCCAACGAAAAATGCAATAACTAAGACCGGGAAAAAAATCATAAAAATCATTTTGAATCTCCTTTAATTTGAATTTAATAACAATTACCATCAATAAAGCAAGATGTATGCCACAAGCCAAAACTCGAATGGAACTTGTTATAACAGTTATAATATCACTTTTCTTAGTGCGGCAGAAAGTACATGAATAGCAGTGAGAAAATATTTCACACTTTTTTTTATTAAAACTAATTACTGTGAAAATATTGCACACACACACCCAAACACAATTTCCAACTTTTAGTTTCCAAGATCATTTTATAACCAGTAACCTCATTTTTGCACAAAAATAAGCACATTACTTCGCTTGCTTTATCCAATAATAATCTTGGCACGCATTCTGCTTTGTGATGTGAAAAAGAAAGCACGACAATTAAAAGAGGAAAATCAGATGAGCTGCAACGGATGGTATTTAGGATATGGAAACTACTGGCATTGGGGAAATTTTGTTATTCCAATATTAATATTTGCTTTAATACTATGGCTAATTTACCGGCTAACCGCGAATAATCTAACTCGTAAAACTATTAGTGGTTCATTTGCTGCAAATAACTTTGTAGGCATAAACAAGGAACAGAAGTGCCCGAATTGTAAAGCGGAAATTGAAACAGCTTTTTTAAGATGCCCTGAATGTAACTATCAGCTAAAGGATAACTGCCCGACTTGCGGTAAAATAGTAAAAACAAGCTGGAGTGTTTGTCCCTATTGCGAAACAAAAATTAAATAAAATATCAAACTAATAATTATTAAACAATAAAAGGAGTAGGTTATGTTAAACAAAAAGAAATATTTATTCACAGCAACAATCACCGTTTTAAGTTTGCTATTTGCAATTACAACCTTACAAGCACAAGGATATTGGGATCGTGGTTGCGATTATAATGACATTGGTTGGTGGAACAATAACGTTCCAAGTCAATATTCATATTCTTCTGAACAAATGAAAGAAATGAACGACATACGTTCTAAATACGATCAGAAAATAGTCCCATTACAGAATAAACTTCGAAATGAAAGAATAGCGTTAAGAGATTTGAGAAATAGTTCAAATTACGATGCTGATAAAGCTTCGGAATACAGAAAGAATATTCAAGATATTGAAAGTCAAATTTATAACTATCGAATTGATGCAAGGAATGATATGTCCACATTATTGACCGATGTTCAGAAACAATATTTTAATAATTCCTCTACAGGATATTGGAATAACTTCTATGACCGGTGTGGTTGGGATTATGACAATATGAGTTATGATTATGGAAATAATAGGGATAATCGCGGAATGAACGGAAGAATGGGCAGAGGCTGCTGGTAAAATCTTTGTTTGGGACATCAATATTTGGTGTCCCATTCCAATAAAAAGTTTAGTAACGGGGAATAATATTATCATGAATTGTCAATTAGCGTTGCACTGATTTTTCAAAAAAAAAGAATCTGAAACAAATTAAAAAAGATAGGAGAACTTATCATGAGACAAAGAAAAGAAACAATTACTGCACAAGAATATATGTATGATAATTATGATGGTTTCGGTATGAATTGGTGGAACACAAACTTACCGTCACAATACAAATTCGCAGCAAATCAAATTGTTGAACTGAATGAATACCTCGTAGATTTTGATTTTAAGATTTTTCCTCTGTTGGAAGAACTACGTGCGTTACAAATGAAATATAAGAGTTATATAAACAGCAATAATGCGGAATTTGCAAAGATAAAACATTACTATAATCAAGTTAGAGATATACAAAAAAAGATAATTGATATTAGCTTAGACGCAAGGGAAGAAATGAGTGGTATCTTAACAGAAAATCAGCAGAAATATTTCAATGGCTCAAGGGCTGACTGGTGGAATGATTTCTATAATAGATGTGGCTGGAATAATAAAGATATGAAGTATTCCCCAGATTATTATGGATATGATGGGATATCCGGTAATTGAGCCTGCAGCTGATTAAACCATTTCTCGGAGTAACAATAAATTATAACCAACTTAGTTAAACTTAAAATATGTATCAATTTTCAAAAAAACACCAGAATCAAATAAGAAATTATTAGGAGAAAACAATGAATAAATATAATATCACACCTTTTCTTTTTATGCTTGTTTTATTAGGAAGTTACTCTTTACATGCACAAAATCATCAAATCTTGATGAAAAAAATGCTTGATTCTTATCAAACTATTGGAAAAACTCTATCACATGGTTCAACAAAAGGGATTTCGCTTGAAGCGAAGAAAATATTATCAAACACAATAGAATTAAAATCCGATGTACCGAAAGAAAAAGCAAAACAATTTAATATGTTAATGAGTAGAATAATGAGGCATACACAATCGTTACTTAATGAAAATGAAATAAAATTATTGCGTGATAAATATGATCTTTTAAGTCATGATATGTTAGGTTATTTAAATACTTTCGATTCTCCAAGGGAATATTTCATGTATGCATGTACCGGCGACTTAATGCACTGGATTCAGCAAGGGAAAAAGCAAAATGACCCCTATTGTGATAATCCATGCGGTAAAATTATAAGCGTTATTAAATAAATATTTGTTTTTAGCAAAAACGTTGAAAAAAAATTTTATGGAAATATTATGACTTTAACAAAAATTAAAGCTGTGTTTACCGTTATTCTGTTTTTCTTTCTGGCATTTAATACTAAAGCACAGGAAGCTGAAAAATATAAAATAATTGCAGGATTTCGTATTAATCCATTGGTGATATATGACTTTGATGGTCATCGTAAAGAATTTGTAAGAATCCATGGCGAGATAGGTGCTTTGATTGATAAACGCAGTTATTTTTCTGTTGGCTATACACCTTTCACAAACAGTATTTATACTTTTAATGAATATTGGTTTATTTCTTTTGATGAACCTCTTCCAATTTCAGCAGTTATTTCGGCAGAGTATATGTTTGACAGTAGAAAATTTATTATCCAAGGTGGACCAAATTTCAAATTCAAGGACGGAAATGGATTTTTATTTCTATTTACACCGGCTGATAAAATTGACTGGGGTTTAAAAGTCGGAGTATTTATTCCGATAAATATTGTCATCAGCAAAGGATAAATCGGTGTCATAATGAGAGAAACGAAAAATTTATTAGTAAATAGTTTACATGATTACGAAATGCCAATATATCCGATAAGAACAGCGGCCAAATTAATTGGCATCTCAATTCATACACTTAGAATGTACGAGATAAAGGGATTAATAATTCCACACAAATCTCCGGGGAATCAAAGACTGTATTCATCAAACGACATTCGAAGAATAGAAAGCTTTCGCCTTAATGTTAAAAAAAGGAAAATAAGTATCAATGGTGTTCTTACTATATTATCGATGCTTCCTTGCTGGTTGATAATTAATTGTTCGGAAAAAGATAGGGAAAATTGTGAAGCCTTTCACGAAATCAAAAATCCATGCTGGACATATAAACATAGCAACAATATCTGTGGGACTCTTGATTGCAGAGAATGTGAGGTTTATAAGAATAATTATGATTGTGAAAGTACAATGGATACAATAATTAAAAAACTTAAGTAATTCAATTAGAAACATAAAATAAAAGAGCAATATATTTAAACACTATTAAAGAGGAATAACGATGGGAAATAATATTTATGGATTTTCAAAAACCGTCAATTTAAGCTACGAAATAGCAATTGAAAAAGTTACTGAAGAATTAAAGAATGAAGGTTTCGGCATATTAACCGAAATAGATGTGAAAGAAACACTTAAGAAAAAATTAGATGTCAATTTTAAGCCTTATAAAATTCTCGGAGCATGTAATCCGCCCAACGCTTATAAAGCATTGCAATCCGAAGAACAGATAGGATTAATGCTGCCGTGTAATGTTATTGTTTTTGTCAATAATGAATCACAAACAGTGGTTGCCGCAGTTAATCCGGTTGCTTCAATGCAGGCTATTAAAAATGCAAATCTTTTGAAAATTGCGGACGAAATAAAAAACAAATTGAAATTAGTGGTTGAACGAGTTTAAAATATTCCATGTATAAAATGGATGCTCACCCAATCTTCCGCATTAGATTTTAATTTTATAAACGGATATAAAGATGAAAAATACTGTTATTCTGTTCGCAGTGGCGAACAGAATAACTTGTACTACTAACTGCTAAAAGAATGTATTAATAACAGCAAACACGCCAAATCCGCTTGTTACTAAAATAACAATTCCAACAAATACAGCTTTTATTCCTTTTAGTTTGTATTTTTCGGGCAAAACCTTGAGAGCCAACAAATATAAGAAACCAAGAACAATCGGCAGTAGTAAAGCATTCATAATTTGTACACCCACACTCAAATTAATCAAATTAGTTCCTGAAATAACCCATAAACCGCCAAGTACTAATCCTACAACATAAATTGTATAGAACCATGGAGCATCCATAGGATGGTGCTCAAGTGAGTGTTTATACCCTGTAACTTCGCCCAAACCCCAAGCCATTGCAAGTGAAACAACAATTGCAGCAACCATTCCGGCGCCGATAATTCCCATAGAGAATGCTATAGTACCGAAAGTATTTCCGAAAAACGGAGTAAGTGCTTTTGTTAATTGCTGTACCGTATTTAACGGTATTCCCGGATCACTTGTACCAATTGTAGCAGCAGCGGCAATCAATACGGCAGCCATTATTATCTGTGTTAATATTGCACCTATTATTGTATCCCACCTTGACGCACGCAAGTCACTCAATTTAAGTTTTTTATCTACAATTGCAGATTGCTGATAAAAAATCATCCAAGGCATAATTACTGCTCCAACATTTGCCGCGGCTAAATAAAGATAATCGGAGTTTTTCCAAGGAATTTGTGCCATTCTGGTTAGTATAACTTCAATTTTAGGATGCGCCCACACAGCAACAAGAACAAAAGCAAGTTCAAAACTTCCAATTAATATTGCTATTTTTTCAACAGAACGATACGAACCGGTTAATGCTACAACAGCCAGAAAAATAACCGATGCTCCAACACTAACCCAAAGAGGTATTCCAAAAATTAAACCTACACCGCCAATTCCGGCAAATTCCGTAATTAATGCACCAAAACTTGCAATGGTTAATGTGCCTACTGAAATCCACGCCCAAAAGGAGCCGAATTGTTCTTTGATAAGTTCACCATGACCTTTACCGGTTACAATCCCAAGCCGTACGGTAAGTTCCTGTACAATAAATAAAATCGGAATAAGTATTACTTGTAACAGTAATAGATTATATCCCCAAACAGCTCCGCTCTGAGCTGCCGTTATTACACTGCCAGCATCAGTATCAGCTAACATTACAACAAGTCCAGGACCTATTATTCCTAAAAAATATATGAGACCGGTAGATTTACGCAGATTAGGTTTAGAAGCACTTTCCAAATTAATAGTTCCTTATCACAAAAATAATGCAATTAATCACTTTTTAATTAGTATAAATTATTGATTTAATAAATTTGAAACTGTAATGATTTTGCCCAACTTATTTAGACTAAATCTTGATTACAACATGAAATTTATTGTTTTATTGATTGGAAAGCAAATTTATATTTTAATATGCCTACTAATTGATATTTTTGATAGTTCTTACGTAAATATTATTATCAAATTCTTAATTCTAATTTTTCCCAGCAATTCGGGGGCAAAATTAAAACCAAGTAAAATAATGATTTATAACGATGATAAAAAATATTTTTATCCTAAAAGTAATTGTTAAATTGATAAAAGATGGTGGCATATTGAAAAAATTAAAGATACTCCTACCCGTGTTTCTACATCAATTAGAATTGCAAAAAAAACAAGAAGAATTGTTTGGCAGAACATTATATTTGCACTAGGTGTTAAACTATTGTTTATTGCACTTGCAGCCGTTGGAATAGCTACAATGTGGGAAGCGGTTTTCGGCGATATGGGTGTTGCCCTTATAGCAATTTTAAATGCTACACGTGTTTTGAAAATGGGAGAATAATAATATATGGAATGCAGACAATTTCATTATCTAAAATTTAACCGATTACCAAATTATCTTAGTTGACGATCCCCTCAAATTTAAGGCAAATTACAGCCCCCTTTTACTATTTAAGCAGTTGTAATTAATCAAATTACCTAACGTAGTAGCATCATTTTTTTGCTCTGAGAAAAACCATTTATTTTAATACGATATAGATACAAACCTGATGACAAATTATCGGCATTAAAACGAACAGAATATCTCCCTGCAGTCTGTTTCGCATTTAGTAGAGTCGCAACTTCTCTGCCAAGAAAATCGTAAACTCTTAGTGTAACATGACTTTCAGTTGGAATTTGATATCGAATTGTCGTACTCGGGTTAAACGGATTCGGATAGTTTTGCTCTAATCGGAAATTAGTTGCTAAAATTTCATCATTAGGTACTGAAGTTGCATTTTTATTAAGAATAGTATTATCTGCAAATTTAGTTCCAAATTCATCAATTAACTCAAGTTTAACTGAATCAGAACCAAAAACGGTAACTTTACCGAAAGCGTTGTTGAATTCATCTGTACTAATTCCCTGCCCGCCTTTGTTCCAAATGTTTATACCAAAACTCTGCATAAGAGCAACGGTTTTAGAATTAGTAATATCCAAACCGCCAGCCATAATTTCCGGCAATCCTGCATTAAATCCGTCATCCATTGCGGCATTGTGAGAGTCGCCGCTTAACACAATAACATTTTTTATATTATTATTTTCGATAAAAGAAAGAATAGTATCAATATCGCTTGGAAAACCAGCCCATGAATCGGATATTTCAAAAGCAGCAAATATTCCCATTATACCTGCGGGTAATTCGGGAATATTTAACACACTATCCTGAATTTCAATACCTTTACTAATTATTTGTGATTGCCCTTTGTTGAATGGAACAGAACTAATAATAAATTTCCAAGTTGCTGTTGAACTTAGCAAACTGTTCAAAAACCAAGTTAGTTGAGTCTCCCCTTGTCCGGAAGCATCTTCTCTGCCGAGAATTGAATGATTTTGGTCCGGTGAAAAAACCCATTCATCATTTGATACATCCTTGCTAAAAGCTGTTAAATCTCCGGAACGCTGAGAACGTAAATCCAGCATAAAGAACTCAGCATCTCCAAATGTAAATTTATGATAAATTCCGCGTGTTTCATTTTGTAAAGAATAAGTCGGCATATTTTGCCTATATCCCTTTATGCTATTTTCTCTTGCCTGTAAAGGGTTTCCAAATTCAATCGCAACAAAATCATCGCTTAAAAAATTTGGTTTGATTGGAATATAATAACTTGAGGTGAAAGCGGAAGAATTATTTGTCATATAATCATGATCGTCGTAAATATAATCGACAGGCATCGTTTTCAGTAAAGAATCCATAGGAAACAATTTATTGAATTTATGTGAATACGATTCCTGTACATTTTTATAATCAACAGGAAAAAAAGTTGAATCAAACGGCAGATTATCAAGAGAATCCGGATAAGTCCAATCGCCAAGTTGTAGAAAAAACTGTAAATCATGTTTTACAATTTCCCTAAATACATTTCCGCTTTCCGTATTCGATGGTAAGAATGTTCCGCTCTGCTGACACGAACCAAACGCAAAAGAAAATTCATTAACAGTTCCGGGAAGTGGGAAAGTAGTAAAATATCTTCCTTTATAATTTTCAGGAACTCCATTTACAATACCTCGATAGTAATATTTTGTATTAGGCAGAAGTCCGATAACATCAAGAATAGATGAATAATTTGTAACTGAATCTACTTCTATACTAGTTCCAAAAATAGAATTGTCAAATTCTTCAAATTCTGACAATTCAATATTAATGGAAGCATCAGCGGATACTTTCACCCAAAATCGAGCTGAAACTGATGTTACTCCGCCAACAACTATACTGTTTATTATATCCTGCCCAAGAAGCGCAGAAGTAATTAAACTTAAAATTAGTGCTATTTTGTATATCATATTTATTTGCTAATTGTATATTATTAAAAGTATTAAATTAAAGTTAATACTTTTTTGTAAGTGATGAAATATTATTTTCATACACTTTAAATAAAAAAAAGAGGTGCAGAAAGCACCTCTTAAATATATTGCTACAAATTTATTTTATAATTACCGTAGTAAAATCATTTTTTTGGAATCTGAAAACTTTTTACCGTTTTCTCCAAATGCACTAATTTTATAAAAATAAATACCACTTGCATTATTTCCGGCATCCCAATTAATATGTTGAATACCTGCGTGAACGTCCTTATTTAATAATTCAGCAACTTTTTCACCAAGTACGTTGAATACGGATAATTGCACTTTTGAATTTATCGGCAATGAATAACTTATAGTTGTCGAAGGATTAAAAGGGTTCGGATAATTCTGATTCAATGAAAATTGAATTGGTTTGATAACCTCATCATTTACACCAACAAGATAATCCTGAACTTCCAAATCATCAATTGCCCAGCCCCAGCCGTTTTCCAGAGGATCGGAAAATAATCTAAAGCGAATTAAAATAACGTCGCCCGCACTAAAGGTATTCTTAAGATCCAATGAATGACTTCTGTACAACGGAAAATATTGAGCTGAACCGGCAGTATATGCTGCAAGCCAATCCGGATCATAACGTGCATCGTAACCATCGGCTAACGGTGTCCAGACCATTCCATCTTTGGTACCTTCGACTACAACATAATCAAAAAAGTTGGCATCCCCGAATACGGTTCCATTGTCTCCGGGTTCAACAATTGCAATATCTTTGTAGTTCAAAAATGCATCACCCGCACTGACTGTAACCGGTACTTTTAATGTATAAGTTATAGGGTTATCATCATCGTATGGATGTTTTGAATGAATTGCCCAGTTGCCTTGAAATGCAAATTCTCTTTTTATTGAAAATCCATCACCCAAAAAATTCCCTTGATCCGTTGCAAAGTCATCTTTGTATGAAGTTTGCGGGTTTTCAAAAGAGAATAAATCAAGATCTTTCACTTCGGTTTGCAATTGGCTTGTACCGGAAAATGCCAAACCACTGAAATGATAAGTTTTAGTCTCATTAACGGCAAAATTGACAGTAACAGTTATGTCTCCGGTCGCTGAATTCGTAATAGTTTTAACAGGTAATCCATCTACAAGAATCTGAGTTGAATCATAAACTTCCCTTAAATTCAAATGAACATCAATACCTGTCGTTCCTGAACTAACAGAATATAAAATCGGAGCAAGTGCTACATCAGGTGGTTCATAACCCGATAATTCGGAAAGAGTAACACTCCATACTCCTCTGCCGTGAGTAGAAACCACAACTTGGTCATTAACAATTATCATATCATACACCGCAACAGCCGGTAATGAACTTGATAAATAAGACCACGAACCTCCGTTATCAGTTGATTGAAAAATTCCAATTTCTGTGCCTGCCCAAATAATATTAGTATCATAAGGCATAACAAGCAAACTAAAAGTAGCAACATCAGGAAAACCGTTGGAACTTGTTGTATTAGTTCCAAAGCCTGAAATATCTTCCCAATTTTGTCCTAAGTCTGTTGTTCTTAATATTTTAGGAGCACTTGCAAATGAAAACAGTGCATAGGCTGTATTTCTATCCGTAGGATGAGTTTCCAAACCTGTTATTCTGCCCATGTTTACCAAACCGTATCCATTAACTTCCTCAAAATTAAACCCACCATTTTGTGATAACATTAGGGAAGAATTTGGTGAAACATTTGAACCTGTCCAAACTATTTGGGGGTCAACAAGTGAAATTTTGATTTGAGAAAACGTACTTGTACCTCCTATGCTTCCGGGGACCGGAATGTTTCTCCAGGAGGAAGTAAAATCACCTGAACGCCAAACACCTGATTGCCCCATTAAAAATATTAAATCAGCATCCTGTTTGGATTTTGCAATTTTTGTGAAAAATGGAGCTTTACCTGAACCTTTATCATCCATTCCGGTTGTTGCACTCGTAAATGAAGAACCGCCGTTTGTAGAAATTCCAACATTATTGTATTGAGAAGAAACTAATATTTTATTAGGATCATCATATTTCCAAGCAGCTTCATATCCATCACCTCCCCATTTAAAACTCCAACCACTACCAGCCGTTGGATCAACATTGGACATCCAAGAATTATTGTCCTGCATTCCTCCAACATATCTATTACTGCCATTCATTTTATCGGCACCATAGAACTGAGTAGTATTATATCCATTTTTGGTAGTTGTAAAAGTTGTTCCTTCATTATCCGAAAATGCTACTCCGCCATCGTTCCCATTCAATAAGCGATAGGACTGTGTAGCTTCATTTGTTTTGAACGCAACTAATTCATGCTGATCAACATGAACGCCTTTGCTTGAGCCACCAAATTGTCCGTAACCATCAGTGATATTTGTTAAATTAATAGTGCTGCTTCCGGTAATATCAACTCTCCAAATATTAACTCCACCAAGGAAACAAGCGTTTTCATTATATGGATGAGCAACAATTGTATTATCGTACCAACCTTGCCCACCGAGAAAGTTTTCGGATGGTTGCACACCTGTCCAAGAGCTTCCGGCATTTGTTGAAAAATAAAACATTGAACCTGTAGAACCGCCTTCGGCAGAAATGAATATATTATTTGTGTTTACAGGAGAAACATCAATCTCCAATCTGCCAACATTAGATATACCTGAAGAAGAATTGCTCCAACTATCGCCGGCATTAACGGATTTAATTACTCCTGTAGCATTAACAGTTGCATACATAACATTAAAGTTTCCGGGAGTTGGAACTAAATCTTGAATAGAACTTGAAGAACTATATTTTTGCGTCCATGTTGTTCCACCGTCCGTTGTTTTCATAATTTTAGATTTAGTGGCACCACCATTAAACCCGGGAGCCGTTGCAACAACAACAATATTTTCATCAGAGGGATCAACAAACATGCGCATTACATTTTGAAAATCCGCTCTCGTTGCAGTTTGGGGCAATTGTGTCCATGTCAATCCGCCGTCAGTAGTTTTCCAAATCCCGGAACCGTCAATTTCATCTACATTAAAATATCCTTCTCCGGTTCCTACATACAAAACATCAGGATTCGATTGTGCCATTGCAATAATAGATGTAGCAAGATTGGGAATTCCCTTTGTCATTTCAGTCCAGCTTGAACCTGAATTTGTTGTTTTCCAAACTCCGCCACCGACAGAACCTGCAAACCACGTTGATGCTGTTGCGTCACGCGGATCGACAGCTATAGTTCGTGTTCTTCCGCTAACATTACCAGGTCCTCTCTCAATCCAATCTAATAATTCAGTATTTTGTAAAGATGCGAGGTCTTTTGTTGACTTTACATGTCTTGCTTTTAGCAATTCTTTGATTTTGTAATTCCTAGAATAAGTAGGATTGGTTTCTCCATTACGTGTTCGTATATCATGATAATATTGTGCATAAATCTGAGGACTATCCATTTTATACGATTCATTTTGTGCTTTGGTAACTTTATTATTAATATCTTGCTTTACCAAATTTTGTGCGGTAAATCCGATAACAAATGTTAATAACAAGCTAGCAATAGCAATTACTGATTTCTTCATAAAATCCCCTTTTTTTTGTTTTAGAAATAACTAAGCATATTCCTTCATTTTCCTACAAATGAAAGTTTTTAAAAATAATAAAAGAACTATACACAAACAAAATCTAGAAAGACATT
>CAZXDS010000028.1:0-23851 GCA_964639525.1 uncultured Melioribacteraceae bacterium
TAACACAGATTATTAATCTGTGTTACAGAAATTTTGACTCTGAATCGCTGTATTTTTAGTGTAACGTTTTGGTGTTCAGGGAATAATACAATCAAAGCGATATTTCATCACCGTTTCCTTTTCGGAAATAAGTTTATTTTTTTTTAGTTTCTTACACCGGTTTCTAATTTTTAATTATAATAACTTTGCAAAAATGAAAAAAATATTAATCGAACTACTGCAAAAATATTTTGACGAAATTATTATTGAATGGTCCAAAAAAATTAGAGGTTTACTAAAGGACTATACTTCCGAAGAAAACATTTATCAAACTATAAAAAATGCTCTTCAAACAATTATTAGCGTTATTGAAGATGGCAATTACGAAAGAGCCGACCAGTTCTTAATAAACCTCAGAAATCAATCTATATTGGTAAATCTCACATTGTTTGATGTAAGCGAATTTTTGAGTCAGGGAAGATTTTCAATATTAAAATACTTGGACAGAAAAAACAATCCACAATACGATACAGTAATATTGCTCGGATTTTTGGATAGTATTCTAGAGCAAATATTCGCGAGATACAGCATGTTTTTTGTTGATACAAGGTTGGAAGAACTTGCAAAGGACAGAGACCGAATAGCCACAAGACTGGAAATAAATCAGCAATATTTACAAGCGTTATTATATGGTTCGGAATCCGCCATAATGATTGTTAATGAAAAAGAAAAATTTGTTGCTTGGAACAAAGGAGCTGAAGAAATATTCGGATACTCAGAATTTGAGATCGTTGGGAAAAACTCATCTTTCCTTTTGCCCGATGGAAATAATTACGTAAATGAGCTTAAAGATATAAAAAGAATAGTTCAATCTGACGGACACTATAAGCTTACAGAAACAGAAAGAAAGACAAAAGACGGAAGAGTAATTCCGGTAACGCTTACAGTTACTAAGCTAACCGGTGCAAATGGAAAATACGGCGGACGCTCGGTTATCATTAATGATGTTACAGAAGTAAAAACATTGCAGCGCCAGGTTGATCAATCGGAAAAACTTGCGGTAATAGGTCAGCTTGCAGCGGGTGTAGCTCACGAAATCGGAAATCCATTGACATCCATTTCATCTGTTGTTCAATTATTACAAAGAAAAACAAAAGAACAATTTGCGGTGAACCAACTTGCCGCACTTAAAGAAAATATTGACAGAATTTCAAAAATTGTGCGTGAGCTTGTAGATTTTTCCCGTCCACCCGGTTATGAACAAACAAGTACAAATATCACCAATGTAATTAAAACAGCTATAGGTATTGTTCGTTACGATAAACGGGTTAAACAAGTTGATTTTGAATCCAACCTATCTGAAGAATTACCTGAAGTGAATATTGTTCCCGATCAACTTTTACAGGTATTTGTTAATATTTTAATCAACGCATTAGATGCAATTAACGGAATCGGAATTATAAGCGTAAAGACTTATCAGGACAGAAAACATATATATGTTGAACTGAAAGATGACGGCTGCGGAATGAATAAAGAAGTAATTAATAAAATATTCGATCCGTTTTTTACTACAAAAGAAGTCGGCAAAGGAACGGGGCTTGGGCTATCAGTGAGTTATGGCATTATTTCCAAATTCGGCGGAGATATAAAAGTTGAGAGTGAAGTTGAAAAGTACAGTTTGTTTACGGTTGTTCTTCCCTACGGAAATAATATACGAGTTTAAAATTGGTTTGCGAATTCGAAGTATTTTAAAATTCGTGTGAAAATGCTTCAGGCTTCTAATGCAGATAAAAATCTCAAACACTGAAAGAGATGCTGAAACAATTCGCCACGGCAAACAGCATGACGTGTTTGTGAAATGAGAAATTAATTTAGACATTCAAAAATAAAAAAGGCTGCTCAACCGAGCAGCCTTACAATCATTATGGAAAAGGAGTATCCATTATGAATTAACAATGATTTATAATTTTATTTCATCAAAATCATTTTACGAACTATGTTTACATTGTTACCAATGAGTCTGTAAAGATAAATACCCGATGATAATCCTGAAGCATCAAAGTGTACGCTATACATTCCGGCATTTGTTTCGCCGTTAAGCAATGTTGCCATTTCTTCACCGATAATATTGTAAACTTTTAGTTGATAATTTCCGGCAACCGGAATACTATAGTTTATAGTTGTCGAAGGATTAAACGGATTAGGATAGTTCTGTTCCAATGCAAAGGTTGTTGGTATTATTTCTTTTGAATCGCCAATTCCCGTTACTCCGTTTGTGTTTTTCATATATAATTTACCATCACTTGTTCCGGCAAATACTGTTCCCGCCGGAATAGTGCTGTTTGTTGAAGACTGACTTACCATAAGTGAGCTTACGCCAAATCCAATCATTCCAAGTGATGTCCATGTTTGTCCGTCATCTTCAGAAACAAATACTCCGGCTTCCCATGAACTTACATATATTTTACCATCTTGATCAATAGTAATAGAGTAGATAAAGCTTGCACTTAGGTTTGCCGATTTTGTCCAAGTTGTGCCGTCGTCTTCTGTTATGTACAAACCGTCTCCATAAGTTCCGGCAAATACTTTATCATTACTTGAAGCGAGTGCCCAAATAAAGTCATAACCAACATTCAATTTAGTCCAGTTTGTTCCGCCGTTTATTGACATTGAAACTCCACCGCCAACACTACCAACAAATAAGTGAGAGTCCGATGTTACGGTCATTGCTTGTATTGCGAGCATATAACCTAAGCCTGTATTTACCTCTGTCCATGTAGCACCGTCGTCGGTTGATTTGAAAACTCCAAATCCCCATGTTCCGGCATAAAGGTATCCATCGCCGTCAACAACTATGGTTCTAACATCTTTATACTGCATTGATGTAAGTATCCATGCGCTTCCGTCATAACGATATACACCTTGTTCTGTTGCTGCAAATATATAACCGTTATAGGCTTTCAATGACCAGATGAATCCAACGTGCATATCTGAATTTATTACCGTCCAGTCAGTTCCGTTTGTAGATTTGTAAATGATTCCGCCCCATGTACCTGAGTACATATTTCCGGCATCGTCATAAGTTAATGACCAGATAATTTGTCCGGCACCGTAATTGCCAACATATTCCCAATCATCACCATCACCGGTTCCGCCGCCTGTTCCGCCACCGGTACCATGATTTGATAACAATATTGATGCTGTGTCATAATCATCTTCAGTCTCAATACCGTTTGCAGGTTCCGAATCAGGATCGTGCTGTGATGTAGCTGTGATTTCTGCAATGTTTACAACTGTTGAGTCAGCAGGTAAGTTTCCGATAAATTTCTTGTTATTAAACTGTCCGGTTCCTTCTATAAATTTAGCAACCATTTGACCGTTAATAACACCGCTTATAAAGTTCACTTTTGCATAAGGCGCCAACAATGAACCGCGAATATCTATATTTACTAATGTAAGATTGTGTGCTTGATAGAAATTATACATAACATTCTGTATCGAAGTACCGGTTACGCTTAATCCGCCACTCCAGCTTACATTGCTTCTACTAACGTTTACTAATACTACCGAACCGTTAGGAACGTTGATGCTTACATTGTTTGCATTCGATAAATCATTTCCGTCAATCTTAAATACATTTAAGAACGGATCTGTTCCGGTTAAAGTTAAACCGCCATATTGGAAAGTTGTAGTTCCGTTTGTAGTGTAATTTTTCAACTGTCCGGATAAATTTCTTAAGTGAGATCTTGCTGCTGCAAAATCAATTGGATTATCATGGCGTAAAGTTCCGCCCGTTATACTTACATTAGCTTGAGGTAAATTAGTTGTGTGTCCGTAAACAACGTTTCCATTATAAACCGCCCCACTTCCGTAGGTTAGGTTATTTCCAACTACCAATACATCTTCGCTTCCGTTTGATGGTGCTAACTTATCACCAATACTGTAATTTGCAAAACTTGCATTACGACCAACAGCCACTTTACCTTCTGTATCCGATGAAGGCTGACTGATATCGTACAATACAAATACGTTGTAATCCGCAGCATCTCCAAGATTTAATGATGATGAACTTGATAGCTGTACGTCAACTTGTGCTGTAATTGTTAAGCTTGCAAAAGCTCCGTTAGCAACTGCACCAACTGTCCAAAGACCTGTTACGTTATCATAAGTTCCTTGAGTTGCTGAATATGACTGATAAACTGCTCCGTCAGGAAGTAAATCTGTTACTTCAACACCGCTTGCATCTGCAGGTCCATCATTAAATACTTTAATTGTATAGTTAATAATATCTCCGTCATTCGGAGTTGTATTATCAACATGTTTTACTAATCTTAAATCAGCTTCGTCCGGTGCCGGTTCATAAATACCTGCATCCCATGTTAAGTCTGTTTCGCCTGCTGCAAGTGTTGTACAAGTTGTTTTACCATTGCTCAAGTTTGCATCAGAATCTTTTGTATCGTCACCACCTGCATTTTTAGAACTAAATACATATCCGTTAGGAAGTACAAACTGTACATAATAGTCGTTAGGTGTAAGATTATCGAATAAATAATTACCGTTGTTATCTGTAGTTGTAGAGCTAACAAAAACATCACTGCAATCGTATAGTTTAACAGTTATGTTTGCTGCACCGTTTTCACCGATGTCTTGAATACCATTTTCGTTTGTATCTAACCAAACATAATCACCGATACTTGCTTTTGATAAGTACATTCCGGCATCCCAAGTTAAATCGTTTTCGCCGGCATCAATTGTAGTACAAGTTGTTTTTCCGCTTGTTAAATCAACATCAGAATCAACCGCATCTACAGAACCGTTATCTTTAGGACTGAATTCATATCCGTTTGGTTTTACAACTTGTACATAATAATCACCAGGAGTAAGATTAGCAAATAAGTAATTACCATTATTATCAGTAGTTGTTGAGCCTAAGAATGCGTCATTGCAATCGAATAAATTAACTGTAATTCCGGGTATTCCATTTTCGCCGTTATCTTGAATACCGTTTTCATTTGAATCAAACCATACTTTGTCGCCAATAGAACCAGGCTGTACACAAACAACAGTAGTTGTCCAACTTGAAGGCATTTCTATATTCTGTAAATAAGTCCCGTCAGGACGTTTTGGATGACCAACTGCATTTGCATCATTTACTAATTGACCGCAGTCATTATCAGTTGCCGTGTATGTTTTTGTAAATTCAAATACTTCACCCGGCTGTACAACATGGTTCCAAATTTGATGATTTCCGGTAGGATTTATTAAAGCATCAAATACCGATACACCACCGTGAAGAACTACATCGCCGGTATTTTCCACTCTAAAGTGATAAGTAATAACATCGCCTGAATTAACTGTTTGAGGACCGGTTTTCATAAATGTTAGTGATGTTTTGAAAAATCCGAAATCGATTGTCGAATTATCTGAACATGATAATGTAACGGTAACAGTATTATCATTCATGCTGCCATCACTGTCTTTAGCATCATCACTGCCTTTGTTGTCAAATGTAATATACCATTTTTCGTCAGATTTATTCTGCATTACACCGTTGCTGGCAAAATTTGCATTTGCAATTTTTACTTTATAAGTACCGTTTTGTAAACCGGTAAACTGATAAAATCCGTTTGCATCTGTTGTAACAGAAGTAATAAAGTTTCCTGAAGCATCTAATAATTTTACTATAACTCCTTCAATACCTGCTTCGCCGTTATCTTGAATACCGTTTACATTTGAATCATGCCAAACAAAATCGCCGATTGTGTTTTCGCATATGTAAATACCGGCATCCCAACTCATATCATCTTCATTGGCATCTAAAGTAGTGCAAGTTGTTTCGCCTGTCATTTCATCGGCATCCGAATCAACAGCATCGTCGCTGTTTCCATTAGCATCTTGAGGACTAAATACGTATCCGGCAGGAAGAACAAATTGTACGTGATAATCACCGGGTACTAGATCTGCAAATAAATAGTTTCCGTTTCCGTCTGTAGTAGTAGTTGCAACCAAATTACTTGAACAATCATATAATTTAACGGTTACATTTTCTACACCATTTTCGCCGTTATCTTGAATACCGTTTTGATTTAAGTCTTCCCAAACTTTATCGCCAATTGAAGACTTTGGTGTATTACCGCAATCAAAAGGATAAACTTTGTTGTCAAAATCTAACTTACTGGGAGAATTGTGCATTGATACTACTTCAACTGTCCCCAAACCGGAACCGTTGAAAGCCGAAGCAGAAATAGTAACTTCGTAAGTCATATTAAAATCCCAGCTCGGATAACTTGGATTAGGAGTATAGTTGTTATCTGTTGCGGGAGAAGCAGTTGTAAGAACATAATTATAATCATTAAAGTTTTTACTTAATGATGTATTAAAATTTACAATATCAGAAGCATTGCCGGAATATAAATTTTCAATTCTTGGTCCGTAAGTGCTTGGATAACTATTTTGATTTTTCTCCAAATAATCTAAATCAAAATGAATAACGGAATTGTTATTACCGTCAAAAATTTCAAATTCTACTTTATCGCTTTTTGCCAAATGATCAAATTTATGATTTCCGCCCGGCCAGCCTATTGTGTTTCCGGGATGTGCATCATCATAAGTATTATCGTTAAAATCTTTTGAATATTGTAATATAACTTTTACATCACCATTGCTTAAAGTAGTTGTAAATAAAGTACCCAAAGTTTGCTTTACACCATTATTGTCAAAAGCACAAAGCAATGTTCCATTATTTGATGTAAACCATTCAACGTCAGCTTCCGCAGTTCCAACAACATCAACCGGAGTTGCCAAAACTAATTTTTGCTTCCCGTCCGGAAGAGTAGAATGAACAAATTTTGTTCCGTGCGGAACTGTTACAGTTGCAGAAGCAGTAACTGTTGCATTGTTTCCTGTTGTTTGGTCTAAGCTAAAAGCAGCTTCACCATTTGCATCTGTAATTACTTGAGAAACACTTAAATTTCCGTCAGTAGTTGATAAATTAATCGTTAATCCTGGAATTGGATTGTTGTTAATGTCATAAGCAATAACAGTAAAATTTGCCTGATCTCCGTTTACAAGTATTTGAGAAGCCGGAGTTATAACGATATATGCAGGTGTAACAGTTGAAGTTGCATTCGCTACCGCATCATTTATAATATCTTGTGCTCTCGCTTTTACATCGGCAGGACTCGTAAATGTACTTAAATCCAAACCATCACTAAAATGCCAAATAGCTGTCTGGACTGCAGCAGCTTCTTTTGTAGATGAAAGTGAACCGGAATAAGGGACTGCTTTGAATGGATAATAATTATTTAATACATAAGTAATTTCCGGTGTTGTGGAACCTGCATCAATATAATCAACATTCCATTGAATGAAGTGTCCTAAATCAATACAATAAAAACCAACACTATTTGCATTAATTATTCCTGCAAAAGTTCCGGCAAAATTATTATATGTATTATTCAATATTGGGTTATGGAAATTAACAGTTGCACCAATATCTGTCCCTGAAACTTGTGCTATTGTGGATTGAATACCATCCACTGAACCTCCGCCTTTTGTATTGCCGTTAAGCGGGACAAAATTACCAACACTTTTATTACTTTGTGCAAAACTTGTACTTGCAATTAGTAAAAGCATCAATAATGTTATTATTGTTTTAGTAAAGTTGTTAGAGTTCATTAACTCCTCCTTTTGTTGTGATTGCTTTTCTTTGAAACTATTTTCGATGACAGTTAGCCAATAATAATGCCAAGCTATAAAGTCCAAAAACACGTTAAAAAGGGAAATTCAATCAAAAATGGAAAAATCTAAACGTCTCATAATGATAATTTGCCTTAGTTTGATATTAAAATTCGATTAAATTTTAGTGAAGGAAAATGTTGAAATTCTACAAATTTAGGTCTAATCAAGAAAATACTTTTTGTACCGGTTCAGCATAAAATGGGAAAAATATAAAAATATTTAAGGTGAGATTAAGCAGCACGATTAGCCTCCGCTTTAAATATCCTCACCTTATTGAGTTTGCGTTGTCTTGCATTTAATCTATCATCAGCTCTGCCGAGAAAGACGTCTTCCGGAGTTAAATAAAATAAAGAACTATGCAATTTTTCAGTATTGTAAAAATTAATATTTCTAGAAATTTGTTTACGTGCATCATCAATATTTATAAATGAAGTTTTTCTCAAATGTTCTTCGCTTATTGAGCGATGGAATCTTTCAATTTTGCCGTTAGCTTGGGGATAGGCTACAGAAGTTCGTAATATACGAAGCGAAATCTTTACTAATATATTGGCTTCCGTTATCTGATATTATTCTCGGTTTATTATTAGGAAATTTTTCCATTGCTTTTTGAATCGTCAACGTGAAAAGGAAAATCCCATGCGCAAGCTCCTCATAACTCCCTTGTCCAAATAATTTTGCAATAGAGAAAATATACCATTCCTAAAGAAATGAGCACAATATATTGCTTCTCTAGTCAAACCCATTGATGTTTCTATCGGATTAAAAATCCGCTTTACAATTTTAAAGCACGAATCACTAAATTCCATTCAACAATAATGATGCATCAAGAGACTGTTATGCCAAAAGTCAGCCTTTAAAAACAAGGTCAAAAAAACGTCTCTGACAGTTAAATTACATTCTTTTCCTGAACAATATACTAGTTTGCATATGCCCTCAAAAATCCTCCTTATAAACAAGGCACTTAAGCAGTGCATCAATTCAGTCCGGTTGCTATCCCGGGCTGTTTTGTTTTTAAACCCTATTTTTTACTATTGAAAGCAGGTCTTCTTTGATAACTTTTCCAAGTACTGTTCTCGGTATCTTATTTATAAAATATATTGTTTTCGGAATTTTAAAACTCGGCAGAAGTTCTTTTAATTGAATTTGTAATTTTTCTGCTGATATTGTTTTGAAGTTGTCTGTAGATTTGTTTATCACAACTGCTGCACAAAGTTTTTGACCCCAATGGGTATCACTCATTCCAAACGCAAAAGCATCATGCACTTCTTTGAATGATTTGATTTTCTCAGTTACTTCAATGGTAGAGATATTTTCACCGCCGGAAATAATTACATCGTCTTTTCTTCCAATAATAAACAAACGTCCTTGTTCGTCAATTTTCCCTAAATCGCTTGTTAAATAATATTTGAACTTATGCTCTGTAACTTTGTGGAATTTCAGGTTGGTTTCTTCCGGATTATTATAATATTCTACGGCAACACTTGGAGAATTAATCGCAATTTCACCAATCACGTTAGAAGCCAATCGCTTTCCCTTTTCATTCAAAATAAAATATTCTGTGTTCATCATAGGTTTTCCTGCAAAACTTGTAAGCAAATTTTCATCAAGTAATCTATCGAAAGCAATCATTGATGATGTTTCTGTAGAACCATATACTGTGATTAGTTTGTAACCAAATTCCATCGCTTCTTTAACTATTTCAAAAGAAACTCTTCCTCCGCCGAGAAAAATTGATTTGATATTGTTATGCGGAATTATTTTCGCGTCCAATAATCTTTGAAGAGTTGTTGGTACCAATGAAATAAAATTTACTTTGCCCTTGGTAACGGCATCGGAAATAGTTTCGGTTGAAATTAAATTGGGAATAATTAATTTATTTCCACCAAGAAATGCACGGATAATAATTGAAAATCCTCCGATATGATAAAATGGCAAGGAAGCAAACCAACAATCCTCCGGCAAAGGCTGAAGTAATTCAATCACGCCTTCCGCACTGTGTATTAAATTTTGAAAAGTTATCTCCACGCACTTAGGTTTTCCGCTTGAACCGGATGTGAACATCAGTAAAGCAGTTTTGTTCCGTCTTATTTTCCATTCTTTAAGAGAGGGAACAGATTGATTGTCTTCGTCGTAATTATTTTGATAAACCGTAAACTGTGAAAATAAATTATTGTGCTTTTCTTTTTCAATATCAGTAAAAATTAGTTTTGCACCTACAAAGTTCAATTGTTTAATAATTTCATTTTCACTTTGTTTAATATTTATTGGAACGGGGATAGCACCAATTGCCCAAATAGCAAGCAGTTCAATTACAAAATCAATTGAGTTTCGTGAAACAATTGCAACTTTATCATCTTCCGAAATATTTAAGATTTTGAGCGAGCTACATGTTTTATTTCTCTTTTCAATTAATTCTTGCGCAGTAAAATCCTCATTATTAAATGAGGCAATTATCTTATTTTTAAATTTTTCAGATAGTTGCAGAAGCCAGTCTATATATGGATTAACTGAAAGCATTACTCAAATTCGGGCGGATATTTTGAAATATCAATCATACCATTTTCAATTTTGTAAGAATCATTGGCTAAATCATAGTTAAATAATTGGGCTGTTGCTAAACCGTGTGAGTATTGATGCTCCGTTAAGGAAGCCAAAAAGTTAACAGCACTTCTTCCAACTACCGATTCAAACGCTGATGAAATTACAACTACTTTTTTTTGTTCATTTGCTTCATTTATTAAACTAAAGGTATTAAATAATGAACCGAGCAATGACGGTTTAAGCACAATAAATTTTATGCTATTATTGTGCAAAAAAAGCCTGGCGTCCTTAACTGTCTTGAGGCATTCATCCGGTGCAATGGGAATGTTCACATTTTTTGCAAGCTTAAACAGTTCCGATTTCCCTTCTACAGGCTGTTCAATATATTGAACGTTAAATTGTTTAATTTGAGAAATATTTTTTTCAGCTTCAACTCTCGTCCATTTGCCGTTAGCATCAAGACGAATATTTATAGAATCACCAAATTCATTTCTAATTGCTCTAATTATTTTGAAATCAGAATCAAATAAACTTTTACCCACTTTAAGTTTAAATGTTTTAAAACCGTCATTTATTGCTTTTTTAATGATAGAAATGCTTTTCTTTTCGGAATTGAATCCTAGAATAAAATTTACCGGTACTTTTAATTTTCTATTTGTGAATGTTAAATCTAATTCTTCTCTATGCCTCATGAAATAAAGACTCAGCAAACATTGGTCAAACGCAAAATGTGCAGTCGGTGAGATTTCCAAGTTGGAACTAAACTCTTTAATTTTACTGAAATCATCAACCAATTCAGCATTAGTAAAATTCTTTTCAATTTTTTTTAATGATTTTTCTGCATTAATTAAAGTATCCGAACCAAAATTTTCGAGTGGCGAGGCTTCGCCGAGTGCAGTATTTCCAAACTCATCCGTAATTTTAAGTATAAAACCAATACGTTCAGAATAGATACTTTTAGCAGTAACAAGTTTTTGAGAAAATTGTAATTTGTATGGCGTGTATGTGATTTCTTTTAATATCATAGCGAGATAAATCGTAAGTTAGTCCGCCGTGGCGGGGTATAATTTATTCTTAAAACAACTTTGATTTGTCAAGTTCAATATTCTAATTTCAAAATTTCCGTTTATCTGCAAGAAAAAAAAGCATCGCCACGAATTCACGAATGTTTCATATCAAAATGCCGATGGAAAACAATAACCCGTATATTAGTGAAAGTTTTGCAGTTTGAGCCAGAGTTTTGTTTAATGCTTCTCCTTCAAGACTGTAAATCATTTTAATAAGCGTAATAGCTAACGGCAACGACAATAGCGGAAGAAAAACCCACACACTATTCTTGTAAAAAAAATAAAAGAGTAAAGGCACAATGTATGTAATTATAGTAAAAACTAAATACTGTATTCTTGTAAAAGTACCTCCGAATTTTACCGCAAGTGTTTTCTTTCCGGCAAGTTTGTCCTCGTTTCTATCACGATAATTATTTACAACAAGAATATTTGTTATCAGTGCTCCTACGGGAACCGAAGCCCAAACGACAAATGTTGATATCTGCACAGACTGAACATAGTATGTCCCAATTGTTCCGACAAAACCGAAAAAAACGAATACAAAAATATCGCCAAGTCCATTGTAGGCAAGCGGAAAAGGTCCGGCAGTATAAGCATATCCGGCAGCAATGGATAAAATTCCGATTATTAAAATCGGTAATCCGGCAAGATAAACAAGATACAATCCCAAAACAAAAGTTAGTCCGAAAGTAAAAAATATTCCGAGTTTCATTTCTTTAACGGAAATTAAACCGTTTGCCAAAACTCTGTCCGGACCTGTTCTATCGTTTGTATCGGAGCCTTTTAAGTAATCGTGTAAATCATTAACAAAATTAGTAGCAATTTGAATTAGCAGCGAGCAGAGCAGAGCTACAAATGCAGCAGCCGGCAAAAAGTATCCGTCGTGAATAGCAATGGATGTTCCCATTACAACCGGAACTACGGCAGCCGGTAATGTTTTAGGTCTTGAAGCAAGAACCCAACTTTCAAATTTGCTTATTTTTTGTGTTGTTGTTTTTATCATCTGTTCTTTGCTATTTTAAGGAACTCTCGGAAATTTTGAAAAATCCGGTTTACGTTTTTCATTGTAGGCATTTCTTCCTTCCTGTGCTTCTTCGCTCATATAATAAAGAAGAGTTGCGTTACCGGCAAGTTCCTGAATCCCGGCTTGTCCGTCAAGCTCGGCATTAAAAGACGATTTTAATAATCTAATTGATAACGGACTATGCTGAAGTATTTCCTTCGCCCAAGTTACACCTTCGTTTTCAAGTTGATTAACCGGAACGACCTTATTAATAAGTCCCATTTGCAAAGCTTCCTCGGCGTTATATTGGCGACATAAATACCAAATTTCACGTGCTTTTTTTTGCCCAACCAATCTTGCAAGATAGCTTGCCCCAAAGCCTCCGTCAAAGCTGCCGACTTTTGGTCCGGTTTGCCCAAAAATTGCATTCTCTGCTGCAATTGTTAAATCGCAAACAATGTGTAAAACGTGTCCGCCACCGATTGAGTATCCTGCAACAAGTGCAATAACGGGTTTCGGAATACTGCGGATTTGCTTTTGTACGTCAAGTATATTTAATCGCGGAACTCCGTCGCCTCCCACATATCCTTTGTCGCCGCGTATTTTCTGATCACCACCGGAACAGAAAGCATATTTCCCATCTTTTGCAGGTCCGGCGCCTGTTAACAAAATAACCCCGACTTCAGTATCCTCGCGGACAATGTTAAAAGCGTCAAGCATTTCTAAAACTGTTTCCGGACGAAAAGCATTCCGCCGTTCAGGGCGGTTAATCGTTATTCGGGCAATGCCTTCGTATTTTTCATAAATAATATCTTCATATTCTTTTGCTATTTGCCAATTATATTTCATAAAAATTTTACCAACAATTAAAAATATTTGTTTAAAAATGAATTTACTAAATTAGTAAATTCTTCTTCCTTTTCTAAATGAACATTATGTCCGCAATTTTGAATATTTTTAAAATTGGCATCTTTAATTAATTCGCTAACTTTTTTATTTGTGATACTGTATTTTTTATCCAACTCACCTGAAACCAACAAAACGGGAAACTTGAATGTTTTCAACAAGTCCCATTTTGATTTCATTTTCCCCTGACTAAATTCTTTTAATATCTTTGATAATCCAACCGGACTACTTTTACTTCGCTGTCTAATTATTTTTCGTAATTTTTCATCCCCAATATTTTTTAGCGAACTAAAGAACGGCTGATTCATCCACTTGTTAATAAAAATTTCAATTCCATCTTGCAGTATTGAGTCCGCTAGCTTTTTATCATTTGTTAAACGTAACGCTCTTTCTGCCTCGCTAACTATTCCGGGCGAAGCACTTTCCAGAACCATTGCTGAAACAAAATTCGGATATGCGACAGAATAGGATAGAGCAATTCGTCCACCCATCGAATAACCGACAAATATATTTTTACCGAATCCAAAATATTTTACAATAGTATGCAATTGTTTCAATAGATATTTCTCGGAATAAAAACTGCTCTTGCTGGGTGAATCGGATTGACCGTGCCCGATAATATCAATTTTAATAAGAAAATATTTTTCGGGAAGTTTATTATTTAGAAAATTCCAATCGCTTCCTTTTCCCGTAAATCCGTGAAGCAAAAATATTGGGATAGAATTTATTGTCCTTTTAGATTTGTCAAAATCAATTGATATTTGAATTCCGTTTGCCGGTATTTTCATTAGATAATAATTTTTGTATCAGTTATTACTGAACCTGAGTTTTAATGTTATTTTTACAGTAAATGTATGAGTCCATTCTAAAAAGTAATATTTTAATTAACCCACGACTTCAGTCGCTGGGAAACAGACTAAAAACGAACTTCTCCAAACGGACTTTAGTCCGTTTGGGGCTTTTTAGAGTGGACTCATATATAAAAACAAATAAGAATAGCCTGTACAAACATAGCATAAATTTTGATGTTTCTCATAAAGGATAAAATATCCTATATTGAGATTCAAAATAAAACTTACTAAAAACATGACAAAGAAAACAACAAATATTATCTTTCTATTATTGTTAACTTTCAATATATCAGCTTGTAATAATGGGGAAAACAAGGAAGCGGAAATGGATAAACTTAATAAAGGCAAAAAGCCCAATCATTTAATAAACGAAAAATCACCTTATCTTCTGCAGCACGCTTACAATCCTGTTGACTGGTATCCATGGGGTGAAGAGGCGTTTGAAAAAGCCGGACTTGAAAATAAAGCAATATTCCTTTCAATCGGATATTCAACTTGCCATTGGTGTCATGTGATGGAACACGAATCTTTTGAAGATAGTTCCGTGGCGGAAATAATGAACAAATATTTTGTTTCAATTAAAGTTGATAGAGAAGAGCGTCCCGACATTGACAATATATATATGACTGTCTGCCAAATGCTAACCGGAAGCGGTGGTTGGCCTTTAACAATAATTATGACGCCCGATAAAAAACCATTTTACGCAGGTACTTACATACCAAAAGAAACTCGATTTGGAAGGATGGGTTTGATGGAACTTTTGCCTAAAGTAGAAGATGTTTGGCAAAATGAACGTACTAAAATAAATGAAAGTGCAAATCAAATAGCAGGTAAGCTCAAAAATATTACTAATATACAAGGTGGTAATGTTATTGGTAAATCAATTTTTGCAAAAGCATTTAACTCTTTAAGCTCAAAATTTGATGATAAAAACGGCGGATTTGGGCAAGCCCCGAAATTTCCCACATCACAAAACTTGCTGTTTTTACTGCGGAATTGGGAATCAACGAAAGATGCAAAAGCACTGCAAATGGTTGAAAAAACTTTAACACAAATGAAGCGAGGCGGAATATTTGATCAAATAGGATTTGGTTTTCATAGATATTCGACCGATAACCATTGGCTTTTACCACATTTTGAAAAAATGCTTTATGACCAAGCTATGCTTGCTCTAGCCTTCACTGAAACTTACCAAGCAACCGGAAAATATTTATACAAAGAAACAGCAGAGCAAATATTCACTTATGTTTTGCGTGATATGACGGCGGAAAATGGCGGTTTTTTTTCTGCTGAAGATGCTGACAGCGACGGAGAAGAAGGGAAATTTTATGTTTGGACTACAGATGAAATTAGTCTGATATTAAATAAAGAGGATGCTGATTTTTTTATCAATGTTTTCAATCTAACAAAAAAAGGGAATTTCAAAGACCAATCAACCGGAAATTTCACAGGTACAAATATTCCACATATAGAAAGGAGTATTTCTGAAATTGCAAAAAAATATACTTTAACCGAAAAACAAATTGATACGAGAATAGAGAAGATAAGAGAAATTCTTTTTGTTGAACGAGAAAAAAGAATTCACCCATTTAAAGATGATAAAATTTTAACCGACTGGAACGGCTTAATGATAGCTGCATTCTCAAAAGCCGGTAGAGTGTTTGATAATATTGAATATACCAATGCTGCGGAAAAAGCTGCGGAATTTATTTTCAATAATTTATCCTCCGGCAACAGACTTCTTCACCGCTACCGAAAAGGAGAAGCAAAAACAAAAGGAAATTTGGATGATTATTCGTTTTTTGTTTTTGGTTTGCTTGAACTTTATGAAGCAACTTTTAATCATAGATATTTACAAAAAGCAATTGAATATACAGAAGTGATGCGAACACATTTTGAAGATAATAAAAACGAAGGATTCTATTTCTCACCGGACGATGGCGAAAAACTATTAATAAGAACAAAGGAAATTTACGACGCAGCAATTCCTTCCGGAAACTCAGTTGCATTTTATAATTTAGTAAGGCTTGGTAGAATTACTGCTAATACAAAGTATGATGAACTCGCTGCGGATTTAACAAAAGCATTTTCTGCTAATATTGAGCAAAGCCCAACCGGCGTAAGCTTTTTATTATCCGGTTTGGAATTTGAACTTGGAAAAAGCTTTGAGATTGTAATAGTCGGTGAAAAAACTGCCAAGAATTATGCTCAAATTGTGAATGCAATTTATTCGAAATATATTCCCAATAAAGTTGTAATATCAATTAATAGCGATAATAGAAATAAAATAACCGAACTTGCGCCATTTACAGAAAGTTATCAAGGAAGTCCGAATAAAACTACAGTTTACGTATGTGAAAATTATGTTTGCAGCTTACCGGTAAATGATACGGCAGAATTGTTAAAATTATTGGACAAATAAATTAATTATAAATTGCTTTTCGTAATGATTTTTCAACAGCAAACTTAAACGTGTTTAGCTCAACAGGTTTGCTGAAAATATATTCGACTCCGATTTCCTTGTAACCAGCTATAATGCTTTGATTAAGGTCTCGTGCTAAAATAATTACTGGCGGCTTATATTTTAGTTCCGAAAAATTTAATTGCTGAACAAGCTCAAGTCCGCTCATCATAGGCATTTTATGATCAGTAATAACTAATGCGGGCGATGATATTTTAATTTTAGCAAATGCCTCTTGTCCGTCCGAAGCTTCAACAATTGTATAGTTTGGAATAATACTTTTCAATAATTTGGAATAAAGTATTCTGTCTGTTTTTACATCATCAACAAGCAGAATCTGTGTTGATGAAATTGGAATTCCAAAAGTAAACTTTGTTCCTACTCCCAAAGTGCTTTCAACCGCAACTTGTCCGCCGTGCTTTTCAACAATTTCAGCACAGAGCGAAAGTCCAAGCCCACTGCCTCTTTCGCCTGCCGTACCCGGATTTGTAAACTTTGTATCGACTTTAAATAATTTTGAAATATCTTCCTCTCTAATTCCAATTCCGCTGTCCTCAATAAAAAATTCCATTTGCTTTTTTTGAATGTTCGGCTCGGAGCCGATTACAATTTTTCCGCCGGATTTTGTAAACTTAATTGCGTTGGAAATAAAATTATTAAAAACCTGAAGAAGCAAATCTTCATCGCCATGAACAAACACATCCTGAGTTACTTCGGAAATCAATTCGACATTTTTTTGAAGTGCTGCACCTGAAAGCATTTGCAAAGCCTTGTTAATAACAAACTTCGCGTTAAGTCTTTCCGGTTCAAACCTGATTCTACCAGTTTGCAGTCTTGTCCAATCAAGTAGAGAGTTAACAAGCGAGAGCATGCTTCGCGAAGACTCCTGAATAAAGTTAATATATTCCTGCCTTTTTTCAGTTGCCATTTCCGGTTCGCTTAACAAAATATCAGTAAACCCAAGAATTGAACTAAAGGGTGTTCGCAAATCGTGTGAAACTATTGAAATAAATCTGTCTTTAGTATCGTTAAGAGTTTTCAGGTTTTCTGCCGATTCAATCAATTTTTCTTCAGCTTTTTTGCTAAATGAAATATCTCGAACAGAACCGTAAATTTTTGCAATGCTTCCACTAATTTCACGAACAATGTTCAGCGAATTTCTTATCCACGCAATGTTGCCATCTTTCTTAATAATTCTGTATTCCAATTCGCCATCAACTGCCGCCTGATCGTTGTAATAAATTTTCATTTTTTTTATAACAGCAGCAACATCATTCGGATGAATTATTTTATGCCATAAACTATAATTGGAAATAAAATTTTCATTTGTGTAACCTGTTACTTTAACAACTGCGTCTGTGTAAAAGACTTGCTGAAGTTTACCTTCCTTCTTTTCCGCAGTCCACATAAAATCGGAAATATTTTGCGTAATGTTACGGAATCTGTTTTCAGAGTCTTCAATAATTTTTTGGTTGTTTTTCTGTTTGGAAATGTCACGCACAACTGTTGCGGTAAATAATTCGTCATCTAAATTGAAAGATGAAAATTTACACTCAACGGTAATTTCATTGCCATCCTTTTTAACAGCCGTAAATTCCAAACGGTACGAATCCAAAGATCCGTTTACAACTTGATAAAAGTAGTTCAATACATCACGTTTATCTGCATCCGAAATTAAGTCTTCAAAATGAATTAAAGAAAATTCCCGAAAATCAGCATAGCCGAAAATTTTGCAAAAGGAATCATTCGCAAGTACAATTTTATTTTTTGATTGCAGCAGTAAACCCTCTTGAAATACTTGCAGTGCCGCCTTATTTGTCAATAGTTCTTTTTCGACTTTATTCTGTTGAGTTTTATCGAGAAAGATTCCGGTGTAATAAAGAGCGTTCCCCTCAGAATCGCTGACCGTAGTAAATTTTGGCAGCACGTAAGTAGTATTGTTTGTGCTTGTAATTAAAGGAAGTTCAACATTGCTGAAATCCTCAATTAGTCTTGCTAAATAAAGTTGGTTGTTTGTTACAAAATCTCTTTCAATTAAATCTAAAATATTTATATCTAATATTTCATCATTTGTATATTCAAAAATTTTTAAGAATTGTGAATTAACAAATTCTATTTTTCCCGTTAAATCAAATAAGCATATTAATTCGGATGTTTCGGAAATTATAGCATTAAATTTTTTATTTTCTGCTTTTAGTTCATCTTCAAAACCGGAATTTTCTGATATGTTTGAGCATAAAACAACAATCGACTTCCTTTCTCCCTCGCCAATTAATTTCATTTTTACCGAAAGCAACTCTTTATTTTCAGCATCTTTTATTACTCTTATTTTGCTTTCCCAAATTTTGTCTTCGTATAATGCCCTTTTAATTGTTGCCAAGTATTGGTCATCAATAGTAGGAATAACTTTGCTAATTGGTTCGTTTAATACTTCAGTTTCCGATAAGTTAAAGAGTTTAGCTGCGGAAACATTCCAGAAATTTATCTTTCCTTGTAAATCAATGTTAATAACTGCATCAACAATTGAAGAAGTTATAAGATGATATTTTCTTAAATTATTAATTTCATTTTCAAATTGAATTTTCTCTTTTATCTCTAAGGTTTTATCAGATATAATTGTTACTATAAATTTTGCGGTGCCGTGTGAATCTGCTACCGGCTGAAATTGAAAATTAAAAAAATGTTCTTGAGAATCAAGTATTAACGGAATAGTTATTTGTTCTTTTCTACGGTATTTCAGAGTTGTATCGAATGTATTTTTTAATGCCATGGATTCCGTATAGGAAAACAGTTCATTAATATTGTTATTAAATTTATTGAATAGGGAAGAATATATATTATCGGTAGAATCAGGTTGTAAAATTACTTTTCCATTTGCTTCGGTAAGAAAATAATAATCACTAACATTATTGAAAATTTGATTAAAATACTCGGGTTGAATAATTTTATCAGTATCTTCATTCAAATTTATTTGAAGATCTTCAATCACCAAAATTCCGCCCATGAATTCCTCGTCAGTGCTAAGTGGGGAACCTTTTAAAATAATAGATAAGTTGCTGCCATTAAGTTTTTTTTGTGATTTAACTTGAGTTTCAAATGGAATTCCGGCAGCAATTTGTTTTAAATATTGATTTAATGAGATGCCGGAAAATAAATTCTGGTCTAAAATTATCGAACCGACTAATGAATCTTTCTCATCAATATTGACAATTCCAAATTCAAAAAAATTCTCATTAACGGCAGTAATTATCCATTTTTCGTCAAAAGACAAAATGCCTACCGGCGCGAAATCAAAAATATCACGAAAAGAAATTGAAACTTTATTTTTGTTATTTCCCCAAGTCATAATAGATGGTTTATAATTTTATTCCAATAATTATACAAAAATGAATTAAAAAGTATAGTGAAGCAAAAACTATTCCAATGTTATTGTAATATAGTATTCGCATATAATTTAACAAAATTACTTCAAATAACAACATTTTCAATGATTTTGTAATTATTTTCTTGAAAACAAACAGTTACAATATAAAGAGAAATACTATTCGGGAATAAGAAATGTGCCACTTTGAGACATAACTATTTGCAAGATAAAATTCATGTTTTTAATATAGGTGTATAGTATTTCAATATAAACCCTTCCCGATAAAAATACATCGGGACAAGCTAGGACAGGTTTGTAAAGAAATCAAAAAATGATTATTTGTAAAATTTACAGATTATTAAAATATCGAATAATGATTAACGATTTTTGATTTCAGATGTTTATTATGTCAGGAAATATGAAAAATACTTTTCTGATTTTACCTTTAAGTCCTCTTTTTTAAGAGAGGATTCAGGTGAGTTAATTTAAAATCAAAATCAGATAAGTATTTTGGGAATAACAGTTTGTTGTCGGCTATGCCGCACTATCAATTATTGATATTATTATCGCAAGATCCTAGTTTTTATTATCTTGAGTAATACCCGTCTATTTTTTTTGTTACAAAAAAAGGCAGAAAAACTGCCCTTTTAATCTTAATTGAAATGTTAAATTTTATTTGGGCCTGCATTAATAATTAAAATATCGGTGCCGGATTCAAACTTCTTAAAATTTTCAATAAACATTTGTGCAAGCTTCTTTGCAGCAATATCGTATTCTTCTTTTGACTCCCAAGTATTCCCGGGATTTAATACATTATCCGGAACGCCTGTTACTTCAGTTGGAATATTTAAACCGAATATCGGATCAGCTTCAGTCTCTACATTATCAAGTTCCCCTTCTAATGCTGCATTAATCATAGCTCGCGTATATTTTATTTGCATTCGTTTTCCTATTCCGTATGGCCCGCCACTCCATCCGGTATTTATTAACCAGCAGCTTGAATTATGTTTGCTGATTTTTTCTCCGAGTAATTCAGCATAAACAGAGGGATGCAAAGGCATAAAAGGAGCACCGTAACAAGCACTGAATGTTGCTACCGGTTCGGTAATCCCTTTTTCTGTTCCCGCAACTTTTGCCGTATAACCGGAAATAAAATGATACATTGCCTGCTCGGACGTTAATTTTGAAATCGGAGGCAACACACCAAACGCATCTGCTGTAAGCATAAAAATGTTTTTAGGATGTCCGCCTTTTCCACTCGGTTCAATATTGCTAATATGAGTAATGGGATAAGAAGCTCGTGTATTTTCTGTAAGGGAAGAATCAAACAGATCCGTTTTGCGAGATTTAACATCCATTTCCACGTTTTCTAAAATTGTTCCAAATTTACGAGTGCATTCGTAAATATCCGGTTCAGCTTCCTGAGAAAGATTAATTACTTTAGCATAACAACCACCTTCAAAATTAAACACACCTTTATCGCTCCAACCATGTTCATCGTCGCCAATTAATCTTCGTTTCGGGTCAGCTGAAAGAGTTGTTTTTCCGGTACCTGAAAGTCCAAATAAAACAGCAGAATCGTTATTTTTCCCAATATTAGCAGCACAATGCATTGTCATTACATTTCTTTGCGGTAATAAATAGTTCATAACTGAAAATATAGATTTTTTAATTTCGCCCGCATAACTTGTTCCACCGATGAGAACAATTTTTTTGCTTAAATGAACTATAATAAAAACCGGTGAATTCGTCCCATCGGTTTTTGTATCTGCTTGGAAGTACGGAAAATCAATAACCGTAAATTTATTTAAATCGGCTATTTCATTTTCATCCTTCGGCAGAATGAACATATTTCTTGCAAACAAGCTGTGCCATGCAGTTTCTGTAACAACTCTTACCGGAAGATGAAAATCTTCATCGGTACCCGCAAAACAATCATGTACATATAAATCCTTGCTTTCGGCATAAGAAATCATTTTGTTGTAAAGCAAAGTGAAATATTTTTCATCTATCGGACAATTAATATCTCCCCACCAAATATTGTTTTCGGTTTCCGATTCTTTTACAATAAATCTATCATTGGGGCTGCGACCTGTTTGTTGCCCGGTTCTTGTAACAAGTGGTCCCAAATGTGATACACGAGCTTCTCGACGCCTTATAGCTTGTTCATATAGTGATGGAGTGCTCTCATTATAAAACACATTGTTTATATTTCGGAAACCTTGTGAAATAAGCTGTTCCCAAATTTTTAGTTTGGTTTTCATATTTTTCCTGTTTGTTGTTAAATGATTTTTATTGATTGAAAAGATAGAAAATATCTTTGAAAATTAAAATATATTTATTGTGTAATGTAAAGCGGATTTATAATCCGCTGAATTATCATCACCGCACGATTAGCGCAGCTATTTTAATCAATCAATAGTTTTTAGCAAAGTAAGGGAAAATTAAAAAGAATAACATTGTTTGTTTCCAATATAATGTTAATAATTTTGTAAGGCGGTTTGCTCAAAGCTAAATAACAAGCTGCTTAAGCATCATTTTATCAATATCGTGTTTACCTTTGTAGCTATGGAAAGTGAACTTAACATTATTCTTTTTCAATTTATCAACTTCGTTTTTTACATTTTCAGAAGAAATAAACTCATCATTTTCCCCTATAACAAGGTGCAGTTTAAAAGAACTTAATCTTTTCTCATAAATCTTGTAATCAGAATCCGAAGGCAGCGAGCCGCCCCATAGAATGAGATTGTTAATTCTTATATTTGAGTTAAGTATCCACCGACTTGCAGTTTGTGTGCCCTGTGAAAAACCGAGTATATTAACTTGAATATTTTCAAGATTGATTCCACTTGTAAGTTTATTAAAGAAAAGCTTCAAATATTCAAAATTATCTAAAATCTCTAATTCCCTTGCTTCCTTTGTCATCCAAGTTGCACCGACTCTACCGGAAAATCCGGTTAAGTAAAATTTGCTAACGGCTTCAGGAGCAGCAATAAATGTACTGCCATCATCTAGAACATCGAACTTTCTCAAAAAATAATTTGCCAATTGTCCATAACCATGAATGATAATCCAAATTGACTTTGTTTTATTGTCAAGTTTGCCAATAGTAAAATATCGGGCAGTTTTTTGTATTGTTATTTTATATTTTTCCATTAGTGTATGTTTATTTTTTGTTTTTTATTAGAACAAAATTAAACTTAAATTAAATAATAAGTTTTTAAAATAATTATTAGGGAGTTTCTAAATGAAAAAGCTAAAGAATATTTCAACCGTAATAATGGTACTTTCTTTAATTTATTTGTTCGGATGCGGTAGTTCAAGGCAAGTTTCACGTATTAACACAAACGAAGTAACAGATTTGAGCGGCAATTGGAACGATACCGATTCCCGATTAGTTTCTGAAGAGATGATTAAAGACGTGTTAAACCGAGTTTGGCTGACGGATTTTTTAACTACCAAAGGGAAAAAACCTGTTGTAATAGTTGGTAAAATCAGAAATAAAAGCAGTGAGCATATTGCGGTTGAAACTTTTACAAAGGATTTGGAAAGAGAATTGATAAATTCGGGCAAAGTGAGATTTGTTGCTACAGCCACCGAGCGAGACCAAGTTCGCACAGAACGAAAAGACCAAAAAGATTTTGCATCGAATGAAAGTTTTAAAAGATTTTACAAAGAACTTGGTGCTGACTATTTGCTTTCAGGAGTTATCAACTCAATAAACGATTCTTATGACGGCTCGGAAATTAGATATTATCAAATTGATCTTCAATTAATTGATATTGAAACCAATGAGAAAGTTTGGATTGGCGATAAGAAAATCAAAAAGTTTATAGGTAAAGATAAATATTCAATGTAGTGAATTAATTTGTTTGTTAAACTATTTTATGAGTCCATTCTAAAAAGTAATATTTTGACTAACCCACGACTTCAGTCGTG